>NZ_JBWKYJ010000033.1:0-48820 GCF_059423685.1 Acidovorax sp. GW460-11-11-14-LB4
TGCGGCGCCTTCAGGGCGGGGCTCCGCCACGGGGGCGGGTGCGTCAGGCAGCACGCCCTTGATCACCGGGGTCTGCTTGTTGGTGGGCTCCTGCGAGCGGCGCGTCACGGCCGTGGGGTCTTCCACTTCCTCGGCGAGCTTGTAGCTGGCTTCGATGTGGTCCAGGCGCGGGTCGTCGTGCTTGAGACGTTCCAGGCGGTAGTTGGGGGTTTCCAGCGTCTTGTTGGGCACCATCAGCACGGCCACGCGCTGCTTGAGTTCGATCTTGGCGATCTCGGTGCGCTTCTCGTTCAGCAGGAACGAAGCCACTTCCACCGGCACTTGGCAGTGCACAGCGGCCGTGTTGTCCTTCATCGACTCTTCCTGAATGATCCGCAGGATCTGCAGGGCCGACGATTCGGTGTCGCGGATGTGGCCCGAGCCGCCGCAGCGTGGGCAGGGGATGGACGAGCCTTCGCTCAAGGCGGGCTTGAGGCGCTGGCGGCTCATCTCCATCAGGCCGAACTTGCTGATGGTGCCGAACTGCACGCGGGCGCGGTCCTGGCGCAGCGCGTCGCGCAGGCGGTTTTCCACTTCGCGGCGGTTCTTGCTCTCCTCCATGTCGATGAAGTCGATCACGATCAGGCCGCCCAGGTCGCGCAGGCGCATCTGGCGGGCCACTTCGTCGGCGGCTTCCAGGTTGGTGCGGGTGGCGGTTTCCTCGATGTCGCCGCCCTTGATGGCGCGGGCCGAGTTCACGTCCACGCTGACCAGCGCTTCGGTGTGGTCGATCACGATGGCGCCGCCCGAGGGCAGTTGCACGGTGCGGGCATAGGCCGATTCGATCTGGTGCTCGATCTGGAAGCGGCTGAACAGCGCGGCGTCGTCGCGGTAGCGCTTCACGCGGGCGGCATGCTCGGGCATGACGTGCGCCATGAACTGCTGCGCCTGTTCGTAGATGTCGTCGGTATCGATGAGGATGTCACCGATGTCGTTGTTGAAGTAGTCGCGGATCGCGCGGATGACGAGGCTCGATTCCTGGTAGATCAGGAAGGCGCCCTTGCCGCCCTTGGCGGCGCCGTCGATGGCGTTCCACAGCTTGAGCAGGTAGTTCAGGTCCCACTGCAGCTCGGGCGCGGTGCGGCCAATGCCGGCGGTGCGCGCGATGATGGACATGCCGTTGGGGTATTCCAGCTGGTCCATCGCCTCCTTGAGCTCGGCGCGGTCCTCGCCCTCGATGCGGCGCGAGACGCCACCACCGCGGGGGTTGTTGGGCATCAGCACCACATAGCGGCCGGCCAGCGAGACGAAGGTGGTCAGGGCTGCGCCCTTGTTGCCGCGTTCTTCTTTTTCGACCTGGACCAGCAGTTCCTGGCCTTCCTTGATCACTTCATTGATGCGCGCCTGGCTGGGCGAGACACCGGGGGTGAAGTAGCTGCGCGAGATTTCCTTGAATGGCAGGAACCCGTGGCGGTCTTCGCCGTAGTCCACAAAACAGGCTTCCAGCGAAGGCTCGACGCGGGTGACGACGGCCTTATAGATGTTGCCCTTGCGCTGTTCGCGCCCTTCGATTTCGATTTCGTAGTCGAGGAGCTTTTGTCCGTCGACGATGGCCAGGCGCCGTTCTTCGGGCTGCGTGGCGTTGATGAGCATCCGCTTCATGATGCGATTCCTTCAGTGTTTCGCGGACAGCAGCGGTGCAGCCCACCTGACCCACAGGGAGGGCTGCGCGGGCTGCTGCCCACAGTTTCCAAACCAATACAACAAGCTCTACAGGAGCTGTGAATGCCTGGACTGACGCATCGAAACGAAGGGAATTGCCGGGAATGCCAATGATCTGCCGCGCTCTAGCGCAGCATCGTGAGGCAGGGGCGCGTGGATGGGGGCGAGTGGTAGGAGCGCAGTTTTGCTAGCAAAAGAGTAGCTGATTGCGCTTGCTGGCTGGGCGTTGGGGCTGAATTGGAGCGTGCAGCCGGGGGCATCAGCCACCGCCACAAGGTCACCATCCAGCTCATCAACAACCACATGCTCGCTTTGATCCGCTGACAGGCTGCGCCCGGGTAGGGAACATCTGCCAGCTTGGGGGATTCCGTATCAGTGTTTCAATCTGTCAGCCCGCCGCACGGCGTGCTGGCCACCACAGGCATCTGGCCTGCAATCTGCGCGCACGACGCCCGGTGGCATCGACCTGCCTGCGTGAGGGGCAAGGGCTGTGTGGACTAAACTCCAGACAAATCAACCACTTACATAACAACGCGCAGGTGAAACACATTATAGGGGCCAAACCGCCCACAGCCCCTGCGGGGCTTCCCGCAGCCCGCCTGGTGGAAGTGGATGCTGACTCCGCTGGCCAGCGGCTCGATAACTTTTTGATACGCCACTTGAAAGGCGTGCCAAAAACGCATGTCTACCGCATCATCCGCAGCGGTGAGGTCCGCATCAACAAAGGCCGCGTGAGCGCCGACACCCGCGTGGAAGTAGGGGACGTGGTGCGCCTGCCGCCCGTGCGCATCTCCGACAAGGTGGCCGAGAAGGCCGAGCGTCCGGCGCCTGCGCGCGAATTTCCCATCCTGCTCGAAGACGAGCACCTGATTGCCCTGGACAAGCCCGCGGGCGTGGCGGTGCATGGCGGCAGCGGCGTGAGTTTTGGCGTGATCGAGCAATTGCGCCAGGCGCGGCCGGCGTCCAAGTTCCTGGAACTGGTGCACCGTCTGGACCGCGAGACCTCGGGCATCCTGCTGGTGGCCAAGAAGCGGTCAGCGCTCACTCACCTGCAAGACCAGTTCCGTGAGCGCGAGACAGGCAAGACCTATCTGGCACTCGTCACGGGCATCTGGCCTGCCAACAAAAAGGTCATCGACCTGCCACTGCACAAGTACCTGCAGGCCGACGGCGAGCGCCGCGTGCGTGTGACCACGGCCGATGACCCGGACGGCATGCGCTCCATCACGCTGGTCAAGGTGCGCAGCACCGTGCCCGCGCGCCCCGCTCAAGGCCTGCCGTCGATGTCTCTGCTGGAGGTGACCATCAAGACCGGCCGCACCCATCAGATCCGCGTACACCTGGCCAGCCAGGGCCACGCCATCGTGGGTGACGATAAATACGGTGACTTTGACCTCAACAAGCGCCTGCAGAAGCTCTCGATGAAGCGCATGTTCCTGCACGCATGGCGGTTACAGTTCAACCACCCCGCCTCGGGCGAGCGCGTGCAACTGATTGCCGAGCTACCCCCTGAGCTGGCCGATTTTGTGTCCCCTGCCTGACGATCCTGCGCGAAGAACCCCCTCCATGTCTGCCAAAAACTTCCGTCCGCGCCGCTTCGACCTCATTGCCTTTGACTGGGATGGCACCCTGTTCGACTCCACCGCCATCATCGTGCGCTGCATCCAGGCTGCGGTGCGCGACGTGGGCGGCATGGTGCCCACAGACAAGGAGGCCGCCTATGTGATTGGCATGGGCCTGATGCAGGCGCTGGCCCATGCCGCCCCCGATGTGCCGCCCGAAAAGTACACCGAGCTGGGCAACCGCTACCGCTTCCACTATATCCAGCACCAGGACGACCTGAGCCTGTTCGACGGCGTGTTGCCGCTGCTGAACGATCTGCGTGAACGTGGGCACCTGCTGGCCGTGGCCACAGGCAAAAGCCGGCGCGGGCTGGACGAGGCGCTGCATTCGGTGGATTTGCGCGGCGTGTTCGACGGCTCCCGCACCGCCGACCAGACCGCTGGCAAGCCGCACCCCCTGATGCTGCAGGAGCTGATGGCCGAATTTGACGTGGCGCCTGAGCGCCTGCTGATGATTGGCGACACCACCCATGATCTGCAGATGGCGGTCAACGCGGGCTGTGCGAGCGTAGGGGTGAGCTATGGCGCACACGAGCCCGACGCCTTTCATGCCCTCCAGCCGCTGGCGGTTGTGCATTCGGTGCGCGAGCTGCACGACTGGCTGCTGCACAACGCTTGACGCGGGTATCGGAGCGGGACGAGCCCATGACCATACCCTCCTCTGATCAGCCTATCGCGCTGTGCAACAGTGGCGACCTTGTCGATGGAGGCCTGGCCGTGCCGTTTGATGTGCAGTACGCAGGCCAGACGTGCAGAGCCTTTGCAATCCGCTACCGAGGCCTGCCGCACGCTTACCTCAACCGCTGCACCCATGTGGCAATGGAGATGGACTACCAGCCCAACCGCTTTTTTGATGACACAGGCCACTGGCTGTTGTGTGCCACCCACGGGGCGGCCTACTTGCCCCATACCGGCCAGTGTGCGGGCGGTCCCTGCCGCAGTGGGCTGGTCAAAATTGCCCTGTCGGAGAGCGATGGTGTGGTGCGCTGGCATACTGCCTACAACCTGCAGCCTGTAGAGTTCTAGAAAATCCAGATGAATTACCCTGATGTGCTGCCGCCCGACGCGGGCCACCGCAACGCGCGGGCCGCAGCGGTGCAGTGCCCAGGACGCATGACATGACAGACCCCCAGCAGCCCGCCTCGTCGGGCTTTGACCCCAAAAGCAATTCCGCCCCCGATCTGTGGGCGCAAGCAGCTACTAATTCAGGAGCCCCTGTGAGCGATTCATCGCGTGAACCCGGGTGGGAACGTGCCACGCTGGAAAAGCTGGCCTTTGCCGCCCTCAACGAACAACGCAGCGCCCGCCGCTGGAAGATTTTTTTCCGCCTGACATGGCTGGTGTTGTTTGCTGCTGTTGCGTTCGTGGCCCTGCGTCAGGCGTCGCCCAGCACCAGCAAAAGCACGCCGCACACCGCCGTGGTGGACATCAAGGGCGAGATCGCCAGTGGCGCCGAGGCCAGTGCCGAGTTTGTGGTGGCCGCCATGCGCAGCGCGCTGGAGGATGAGGGCTCGCAAGCGCTGGTGCTGCTCATCAACTCGCCCGGTGGCAGCCCGGTGCAGGCCGGCATCATCAACGACGAGATCGTGCGCCTGAAAGCCAAGCACAACAAACCGATCTACGCCGTGGTCGAAGAAACCTGCGCCTCGGCTGCCTACTACATTGCAGCCGCCGCCGACGATATCTACGTGGACAAGGCCAGCATCGTGGGCAGCATTGGTGTGCTGATGGACGGTTTTGGGTTCACCGGCGTGATGGAGAAGGTGGGCGTGGAGCGCCGCCTGCTCACCGCAGGCGAGAACAAGGGTTTTCTGGACCCTTTCAGCCCGCAGACCGAGAAGCAGCGCGCCTACGCGCAGACCATGCTCGACCAGATCCACCAACAGTTCATTGCCGTGGTGAAAGCAGGGCGCGGTGACCGTCTCAAGACCACGCCCGATACCTTCAGCGGCTTGTTCTGGACGGGCCAGCAGGCCGTGGAAATGGGCCTGGCGGACAAGCTGGGCAACCTGGACTATGTCGCGCGCGAAGTGGTCAAGGCCGAAGACATCATCGACTACACCCGCCGCGACAACGTGGCCGAGCGCCTGGCCAAGCGGTTTGGCGCGGCGGTGGGCATGGGCGCCGTCAAGTCACTGGCCATATCGGGGCCACAGTTGCGCTGATATTCGCCTCGGAGTCGGCAGGGGGCGTGATCATCCGCGCAAGCCCTTGCATCGACGGCAGATGTCTATTCGAAGCCCCTGCAGAGGTATCTGCCGGGGCTTTTTTGTGGGGCCTGGTTGCGCTGTGCTGCGGTGCCGGTGTGGGGCCGTTGTGCAGCGGTCTGAGGGTTTTTGGGGGTGTTTTGGGGCGGTTGCGCTAGTGGAATATGCCTGGAATGCTCTTGAATATGTAGCATTCCAGGCGCCTCGCCCGTAGCGTGTTACTCCGTCGCTGCCTCAACGCCCCAGCGCAAACACCACGGGGGTGCGGTTGTCCGGCGGTGCGGGCTGCTGCTTCCACTGGCGTACCAGCTGGCTTTGCACCCGCGCGTCGGGCAGGGTCAGGCCGCTGGCCAGCGCCAGCCGGGTGTGCGGCTGCAGGGTCTGAACCAGTGCCTGCCACAGGGCCGGGTTGCGGTACGGGGTCTCGATGAACAGCTGGGTCTGGCCCGTGCGCAGCGCGATGCCTTCCAGCTCCTTGATGCGCTGTGTGCGCTCTTGTCCGTCTTGTGGTAGGTAGCCGACGAAAGCGAAGTTTTGTCCATTGAGGCCACTGGCGGCCAGGGCCAGCAGCAGCGACACCGGCCCTACCAACGGCACCACGCGCAGGCCCAGGTCGTGCGCGGCCCGCACCACCGACGAGCCAGGGTCGGCCACTGCGGGCATACCCGCTTCGCTGACCAGGCCGATGTCGTGCCCGTTCAGGGCCGCAGCAAGCAACGGGCGGGCATCGAACGGCGCTGAGCCTTTGTCGCCGTGGTCGCCTTTTTTGTGCACTTCACGCGGCAACTCGGTGATCTGCTGTTGCTGTAGAGAGAGGGCCAGGGGGTGCAGCGCGTCAATGCGCTTGAGGTAGGCGCGCGTGCTCTTGGCGTTTTCGCACACCCAGTGGGTCAGGCGGGCGGCTGTCTGCAGGGTCGCTGAGGGCAGGGCATCCTGCAGTGGGGCCTGGGTGTCGCAGCCAAAGTCGAGGGGGGCGGGCACCAGGTACAGCGTGCCGGTTTTTACGTTCATGGCAGCACCAGCCCTGCTGCGCGCAGCATGCGGCATGTGCGGATCAGTGGCAGCCCGATGAGTGCCGTGGGGTCATCGCTGTGGATGGCGTCCAGCAGGGCAATGCCAAGGCCTTCGCTCTTGGCGCTGCCCGCGCAGTCGTAGGGCTGCTCGGCGCGCAGGTAGCGCTCGATTTCTTCATCCGATAGATCGCGGAACTTCACCTCCACGGGGGCGAGGTCCACCTGTTCAAAGCCGATGGCCGCGCACACCACCGCCAGGGCGGTTTGGAACACCACCGTCTGGCCGCGCATCTGGCGCAACTGCTGCACCGCGCGATCGTGCTGGCCCGGTTTGCCCAGCGGCTCTCCGGCCAGGTCGGCCACCTGGTCGGATCCGATCACCACGGCTTCGGGGTGCTGCCGCGCCACAGCTTGCGCTTTGGCCAGAGCCAGGCGCATGGCCAGGGCGCGGGGCGCCTCGCCGGGCAGGGGGGTCTCATCGACATGGGGGGCGGTCACTTCGAAAGGCAGGTTCAGCCGTTCCAGCAATTCGCGACGGTAGCGCGAGGTCGAGCCCAATACCAGAGGGCGTTGCGGGGAGGGGGATTGATGCATGCGCCGATTCTCTTACACTGCCGCCATGACCAAGGAATTCTCCGCACAGCGCCTCGACGTGAAAGCCTTCGCACAGGCGGGCGGTCGGCTGGCGGGACACGACTCGCTGCTGAAGTACGAACGCCTGGCGCAAGAGGCCAAAGGCCTGCACCCCGACCTGCTGGTGGACTGGGAGGCGACGGGCGAAGTGCGCACTGCCCTGGGAGGCATGGGGCAGGTCTGGCTGCACATCAAGGTGCGCGCCAGCTTTCCCATGGAGTGCCAGCGCTGCCTGACGCCGGTCGATGTGCCCCTGGAGGTGGATCGTGAGTTCCGCTTTGTGGCGGACGAAGCCACGGCCGAGGCCCTGGACGATGAGAGCGAAGAAGACCTGCTGGCCCTGAGCCGCGAGTTTGATCTGCACGAACTCATCGAAGACGAGCTGTTGATGGCTTTGCCCGTGGTGCCCAAACACGACGAGTGCCCGACCTCGGTGCCGCTGGCGTCTTCGGACGACGATTTTGAAGAAGCCAACGCCGAAAAACCCAACCCGTTTGCCGCGCTGGCAGCCTTGCGCAAAGACGCCAAAGACTGATTCATCGACCCAAAAATCATTTGGGTTATAATCGTGGGCTTCACGCGAACCCCATCGTGTCTTTTTGGGCTGATCGCGTTTTTACCAACCTATTCCAGATCAGGAGCCATCATGGCCGTTCAGCAAAACAAAAAGTCCCCTTCCAAGCGCGGCATGCACCGCTCGCACAATGCCCTGAACGTGCCAGGCATTGCCGTGGAACCCACCACTGGTGAAACGCACCTGCGTCACCACATCAGCCCCAACGGTTTCTACCGTGGCCGTCAGGTGCTGAAGAACAAGTCTGAAGCCTGACCTTCACCCCATCCAAAGGCCCGTTGCTACAAACCTTGTAGCGCGGGCCTTTGTTTTGACCGTCGTATTCATCTCTCGGCCCTTTGGGCCGGCCGGACAAGTCGCCCATGATCACACTGGCTGTTGACTGCATGGGGGGCGACCATGGCCCCCGCGTCACGCTCGCGGCGTGCCGCCAGTTTCTCGACCACCACCCGGATGCCCGTCTGCTGCTCGTTGGCTTGGCGGACAGCCTGCAATCGTTCTCCCACGACCGAGCCACCATCGTTCCCGCTACCGAAGTGGTCGCTATGGATGACCCGGTGGAAGTGGCCTTGCGCAAGAAGAAAGATTCTTCGATGCGCGTGACCATCCAGCAGGTCAAGGATGGCACGGCTTCGGCGGCCGTGTCTGCGGGCAATACCGGTGCCTTGATGGCCATTGCCCGCTATCTGCTCAAGACGTTGGACGGTATCGACCGTCCTGCCATCGCTACCCAGCTGCCCAACGCCACCGGTGGTGCCACCACGGTGCTGGACCTGGGGGCCAACGTCGATTGCTCGGCCGAGCACCTGCTGCAGTTCGCCGTGATGGGCTCTGCCCTGGTATCCGTCCTTCAGGAGGGTGGCGAGCCCACGGTGGGTTTGCTGAACATTGGTGAAGAGGTCATCAAAGGCAGTGAGGTGATCAAAAAGGCGGGTGAATTGTTGCGATCTGCGGCTAACTCCGGTGATTTGAACTTCTATGGCAATGTGGAGGGCAACGATATCTTCAAGGGGACGGTGGATATCGTGGTCTGTGATGGTTTTGTGGGCAATGTGGCGCTCAAGGCCAGCGAAGGTGTGGCCTCGATGATCATCGGAGCACTTAAAACCGAGTTTTCGCGCCATATTTTTACCAAAATGGCTGCTATCGTCGCCTATCCGATCTTAAAAGCGTTGATGAAGCGCATGGATTACCGCCGTTACAACGGTGCGGCGCTCCTCGGCCTGCGCGGGCTGGTGTTCAAGAGTCACGGATCGGCAGACGCCATGGCTTTCGAGCAGGCGTTGAACCGGGCGTATGATGCAGCCCGCAACAACCTGCTCGACCGTGTCCGGACCCGGATTGCGCACGCGGCGCCTCTGCTGGCGCCTGCAGATGCCCAGCCCCAGCCTGGCGTTGCGGCGACCGCACAATAATGAGACGTTATTCCCGCATTACCGGCACCGGCAGCTACCTGCCTCCCCGCCGGTTGACCAACGCTGATCTGGTCGCCGAACTGGGCCAGCGCGGTATCGAAACCTCCGATGAATGGATCGTGGAGCGCACCGGCATCCGGGCGCGCCACTTTGCGGCGCCGGATGTGACCGCCAGCGACTTGGGGTTGGAGGCTGCGCGCAATGCCCTGCAGGCCGCCGGCCTGCAGCCCACCGATATCGATCTGATCATCGTGGCCACGTCGACGCCGGACATGGTGTTCCCGTCCGTTGCTTGTATCTTGCAGAACAAGCTGGGTGCTAATGGATGCCCTGCGTTTGATGTGCAAGCTGTGTGCAGCGGTTTTGTCTATGCCCTGTCGGTGGCGGACGCCATGATCCAGACAGGTGCTGCCAATCGCGCGCTGGTGATTGGTGCAGAGGTTTTCAGTCGCATCCTGGACTTCAACGACCGCACCACCTGTGTGTTGTTCGGTGATGGTGCGGGCGCTGTGGTGCTGGAGGCCTCTGACACGCCTGGCATTCTGTCGAGCGACCTGCACGCCGACGGCAAGCATGTCGATATTTTGTGTGTGCCCGGCAATGTGTCCGGCGGCAAGGTGCTTGGGGATCCGGTCCTCAAGATGGACGGGCAGGCGGTCTTCAAGCTGGCAGTGGGTGTGCTGGAGAAGGCGGCCCACGCGGCCCTGGCCAAGGCCGGGCTGACCGAGGCCGATATCGACTGGCTGATCCCGCACCAGGCCAACATCCGCATCATGCAGAGCACCGCCCGCAAACTGAAGATGTCCATGGACAAGGTGGTGGTCACGGTGGACCAACACGGCAACACCTCGGCAGCTTCCATTCCGCTGGCTCTGGACCATGGGGTGCGCACCGGTCAGGTCAAGAAAGGCGAAACCCTGCTGCTCGAAGGCGTGGGTGGTGGTTTTACCTGGGGTGCTGTGCTCCTGAAGTTGTAGCTGCTGGCGCAATAAGTACCTGCGCTACCGGCCAGTTTCATCATATTTCTGGATTTTTCATGAAGTCTTTTGCATTTGTCTTTCCGGGGCAAGGCTCGCAATCGGTTGGCATGCTCGATGGTTGGGGTGACCACCCGGTGGTGGCGCAGACCCTGCAGGAAGCCTCGGATGCTTTGGGTGAGGATGTCGGCCTGCTGATCAAGGAAGGCCCCAAGGAGGCTTTGGCCCTGACCACCAACACCCAGCCGGTGATGCTGGTCGCTGGCGTGGCGGCATGGCGGGTGTGGCGCGCAGAAGGCGGCGCAGCCCCGGTGGCCGTTGCCGGGCATTCGCTGGGTGAATACTCTGCCCTGGTGGCGGCTGGTGTGTTGACGCTCGCGCAGGCGGCCCCGCTGGTGCGGCTGCGTGCGGCGGCCATGCAAGAGGCGGTGCCTGTCGGCACCGGCGCCATGGCAGCCATTCTGGGCATGGAGGCTTCCAAGGTCATCGCTGGTTGTGCCGAGGCTTTGGCATCGTTCGGGCCAGGTACGGTTGAGGTGGTGGAGGCTGTCAATTTCAACGACCCGATCCAGACCGTGATCGCCGGTACCAAGGCGGGTGTGGACAAGGCCTGTGAGGTGCTCAAGGCGGCGGGCGCCAAGCGCGCATTGCCCCTGCCAGTGTCGGCGCCTTTCCATTCCAGCCTGATGAAGCCTGCGGCTGAAAAGCTGCGTATGGCGCTGGCGGAGGTTGCGCTTGCTACCCCTCAGATTCCGGTGGTCAACAACGTGGACGTGGTGGTGCAGCAAGACGCTGATGCCATTCGCGAAGCGCTCTACCGCCAGGCCTTTGGCCCCGTGCGCTGGGTGGAATGCGTGCACGCGCTGAAAGGCCGTGGTGTGACGCACATCATTGAATGTGGCCCTGGCAAGGTGCTGGCAGGCCTCATCAAACGCATCGACCCTGAACTGGTCGGCGCAGCATTGTTTGACTCGGCCACACTGGCTGAAACCCGGGAGTTGTTGGCATGACGGAATCGACCCAGACAGCAGTGCAGGCAGCGCAAGTGGCACTGGTGACCGGTGCATCGCGCGGCATCGGTGCTGCCATTGCCCTGGAGTTGGCGGTGCGCGGCTACCAGGTGGTGGGTACAGCCACCACGGATGAAGGCGCTGTGCGCATCAGCCAGGCGCTGTCGGCTTACCCTGGTTGCCGCGGTGCCAATCTGAACGTGAACGATGTGGCTGCGGTCGAGGCCCTGATGGACGCCATCGTCAAGCAGCAAGGTGGCTTGCATGTGCTGGTGAACAACGCGGGCATTACGCGCGACACTCTGGCCATGCGCATGAAGGACGACGACTGGGATGCCGTGCTGGACACCAATCTCAAGGCGGTATTCCGCACGAGCCGCGCCGCGATCCGGCCGATGATGAAGCAGCGCTTTGGGCGCATCATCAGCATCACCAGCGTAGTGGGTGCCTCGGGCAATCCAGGCCAGGCCAACTACGCCGCGGCCAAGGCGGGTGTGGCGGGCATGACGCGCGCGCTGGCCCGTGAGCTGGGCAGCCGCAGCATCACCGTGAACTGCGTGGCACCCGGTTTCATCGAGACCGACATGACCTCCGTGTTACCCGAAGACCAGCAAAAAGCGCTCAATGCGCAGATCCCGCTGGGTCACATGGGCAAGCCGGCCGACATCGCGCACGCGGTGGCGTACCTTGCCTCGCGCGAGGCTGGCTATGTGACAGGGCAGGAGTTGCATGTCAATGGCGGCATGTACATGTAGTTATTGAAAGTTAACGCCGGTTCATCCGGACGGCGGGTCGTTTAGGGGCTTCTCCTTAAGCGGCTAGAATCGCGGATTCATTCACAACCCCCAGAGGGAAACCATGAGCGATATCGAAGCACGCGTCAAAAAAATCATTGCCGAACAACTCGGTGTGGAAGAGTCCCAAGTCACCAATGAAAAGGCCTTCGTGGCAGACCTCGGTGCCGACTCGCTCGACACGGTGGAACTGGTGATGGCTCTGGAAGACGAATTCGGCATCGAGATCCCGGACGAAGACGCCGAGAAGATCACCACGGTGCAAAACGCCATCGACTACGCCAACACCCACCAGAAGGCCTGAGCGGCGCCCTGCGCCTGACTCAAGCGATCAGCAGAAGGTTTTATACGCATGAGCCGTCGTCGCGTTGTCGTGACCGGCCTGGGTTGCGTCAGCCCCGTGGGTAACACGGTGGCCGAGTCCTGGGCCAATCTCCTTGCCGGCCAGTCCGGCATTGATCTCATCACCAAGTTCGATGCATCGAACTTCGCCTGCAAGATTGCGGGAGAGGTCAAAGGTCTTGACCTGGAGTCGTACATCAGCGCCAAGGATGCGCGCGCGATGGATACCTTCATCCACTATGGCATCGCTGCTGCAGCGCAGGCCGTCCAGGACGCAGGGCTTCCCACGGGTGAAGCGCTCAGTGAGGAGTTCGCCACACGCATTGCCTGCGTGATCGGCTCCGGCATTGGCGGCCTCCCGCTGATCGAAAACACCCACGCCGAGCTGGTCAGCCGCGGGCCACGGCGTATCACCCCATTTTTTGTACCTGCGTCCATCATCAACATGGTGGCAGGGCATGTGTCCATGCGCTTTGGCTTCAAGGGGCCCAACCTTGCCGTGGTGACTGCCTGCACAACAGGCTTGCACTGTATCGGCGAGGCAGGTCGCATGATCGAATACGGCGATGCGGACGTGGTCGTGGCTGGCGGTACCGAATCCACGGTATCTCCGCTTGGCATCGGCGGGTTTGCCGCCATGCGGGCCCTGTCCACCCGCAACGACGACCCCAAGACGGCATCCCGCCCCTGGGAGAAGGATCGCGACGGTTTTGTGCTGGGCGAAGGCGCCGGTGTGATGGTGCTCGAAGAGTATGAACACGCCAAAGCGCGAGGCGCCAAGATTTATGCCGAACTCAGCGGCTTCGGCATGAGCGCAGATGCAGGTCACATGACGGCACCCAACATGGATGGACCCCGCCGCGCCATGCTCAGCGCGTTGCGCAACGCCGGGATCAATGCCGATCAGGTGGATTACCTTAACGCCCACGGCACGTCCACTCCTCTGGGCGACATCAACGAAACCAATGCAATCAAAGCGGCCTTGGGCGACCACGCCTACAAGACCGTTGTGAGCTCCACCAAATCCATGACGGGCCACTTGCTCGGCGGTGCGGGGGGGATTGAGAGTGTTTTCACCGTGCTGGCACTGCATGAACAAAAAGTGCCGCCCACCATCAACCTGTTCAACCAGGATCCGGAGTGCGATCTCGACTACTGCGCCAATACGGCGCGGGACATGAAGATTGATGTGGCCGTCAAGAATAACTTTGGCTTTGGCGGCACCAACGGAACGCTGGTATTCAAACGCGTCTGATTGCGCGTATATACCAATCTCGGATTCGATGGCAATACGTATCGCTCGTGGCCTGCGGGCGATGTGTGATTGACTGTGGTGTCGGACCGTCATCGAATTGGCGCTTGATCCGCCCGTCGAAGGGAGCTGTCTTGTGACGCGGCTTTCGAGACGGCCTCCCTCTGTCCAATATCCGTTGTGTCGCAGTCGGGTGTTGGGCGTGCTGTTGGCTGCCTGGGTGCTTGCTGGTGGTGCCGTTTTGGTTGCCTGGATCGCTTTGGGTAGCCGTGCTGAGCATCTGTCTATCGCAGTGGCCCTGTGTTTCTGGCTGCCATCGATGGCGGCTGCCATGCACTTTTGGTGGAGCCAAGCCCGTGGAGTTTTGCAGTTCGACGGCCAAGCCTGGACGCTGAACCGAGTGGCGCCGCCCACCAGTGTGCCGCTGACGCTTTCAGCGCCTCCGGAGGTGCTTCTGGATCTGCAGGCGCATCTGTGGGTGCGCATCTTGCTCGTCGGACATCCGCCGCTGTGGTTGTGGCTGGAGCGTTCCAGTCAGCCAGAGCGCTGGATGGACTTGCGCCGTGCGGTATATTCGCGCGCCAGATCGGGCGCTGACAACGCTGACGAAACCGCCCGGCAAGCTGCCCCAGGGCGTGAATACTGAGTATCCATGACTGTAATTCCGCCTTCCCCCTCCGAAGACAGCGACCTCCAACTGGTGGAGCGCACGGTAGCGGGCGACCAGCGCGCCTATGAATTGCTGGTCATCAAGTACCAACGCCGCATCGAACGACTGATCGGGCGCATGGTGCGCGACACGGACCTGGTGCAGGACATTGCCCAGGAAACCTTCATTCGCGCCTATCGGGCGCTGCATCAGTTTCGCGGCGACGCCCAGTTTTACACCTGGCTGTACCGGATTGCTGTCAATACAGCCAAGAAGGCGCTCATGGACATGAAGCGCAACCCGGTCATTTCCGAAAATGCATTCAGGGGTTCGGAGGACGAGGATGAAACTTCCCGCCTTGGACACGAACTAACCAGCGACGAAACCCCCGAAACTGTCCTTGCGGCCCAGGAAATTGCCCAGGTCGTGAATGCAGTCATGGAGGCCTTGCCCGATGATCTGCGCCAAGCTGTCACGCTGCGAGAGATTGAAGGGCTCAGTTATGAAGAAATTGCTACCGCGATGGGGTGCCCCATTGGTACGGTGCGATCTCGAATTTTTCGGGCGCGAGAAGCCATTTCGGCCAAAGTGCGACCCTTGCTCGAAAACCAGTCGGGCAAACGGTGGTGAGGTGATTGAATGAACAAGGCACAAACAGGTATCACCGCCTCGGCGGACGTCAGCTTGACCGGCGGACGGAGCGAACAGCTATCTGCTCTGGCGGATGGTCAGCTGCACGGCGATGAGTTTGCCGATGCGCTGGCCTGGGCGGCGGAAGACGAAGGACGCGACACATGGGCGGTTTACCACCTTGTGGGCGATGCGTTGCGTTCTTCTGATTTGGCGCGGCCAGCAAATCCAGCGTTTTTGTCCCGCTTGCGCGAAGAGCTGGCCAAGGAGGCTCCGCCACAGCGTCCACATGTTCCAGCCCAGCTGGGCATCGTAGCCACCCCTCTGCCTGTGGCTGCCAATGCTTCGGTTTTCCGTTGGAAGATGGTTGCGGGCTTTGCGTCGCTGGCCGCCGTGGCGGCCATTAGCTGGACCTCGTTTTCCCAACTGCAGGGGGCGGGTGTAGCGGGCGCTCAACTGGCCGCGTCTTCCCCCGAGCGTGCGACGGCGCAAGGCGCGCCTGTCGTGGCTGTTGCTGATGCGGACGGCCAGCAAGTGATGATCCGGGATCCTCGATTGGATGAGTTGCTGGCGGCCCATAAGCAGTTTGGCAGTACGTCGGCCCTGCAGATGCCTGCTGGCTTTTTGCGCAACGCTACTTTTGAGACTCCTGGCCGCTGAATTGTGAACGGTATGTCTGGCGCTGAGATCGTGTGATGAACCCCTCTGGAGTTGCGAAGGTCTTTGGAAATACCCGGGTTCGATGGCTTGACTCGCTGATAGCCGCAGCGATGTGTGGCTTGTTCGTGGGGCCTGTGGCGGGGGCTCCTGCTGCATCCTCTGAGTCAACTACCACTGCAGTGGCCGAGCGCGACATGGCGCAGTGGATCGAGCGCATGCACAGCGCAACGTGCAGCCGAGCCTATGCCGGAACCTTTGTGGTGTTGTCGGCCAACGGCGCCATGTCCAGCTCACGCATCTGGCACGCATGCGATGGCCAGCAACAATTGGAGCGGGTTGAATCGCTCAGTGGCACTCCGCGCACGGTCTATCGCCGTAACGACGAAGTTCGTACCTTCCTGCCCCAGGCGCGCGTTGTGCGGTCAGACCGCCGCGATGTATCTGGGCTCTTTCCGCGCGTACCTGTTGTCAGCGGTACATCGATCGCCCAGTTCTACACGCCCCGCCTGCTGGGGCAGGAGCGCGTGGCTGGCTTCGTGTCGGACGTGGTCTGGTTTCAGCCGGCGGATACCCTGCGGTTCGGTTATCGGCTCTGGAGCGAGCGTGAAACCGGGCTGGTGGTGAAGCTGCAGACGCTGGCGGCTGATGGTCGGGTCTTGGAGCAAGCGGCTTTTTCCGAGCTGGATCTCAATGCGCCGGTGAAGGTTGATCAGCTGACGCGTCTGATGGACGCGACGTCGGGTTACAAGGTGGTTGCACCCTCAGTGGTCAAAACTACGGCAAAGGCCGAAGGGTGGGCCTTGCGCCAGCCCGTGGCCGGATTTGTGCCTGTCAGCTGTCACCGACGGGCGATGTCTGACGCTCCGGATGCCTCCAGTGTCTTGCAGTGCCTGTACTCCGATGGACTGGCCTCGGTGTCGTTGTTTCTGGAGCCCTTCGACCCGCAGCGTCATCCCGCGCAGCCCCAGGTGTCCAGCATGGGCGCTACACAGCTGGTAGCCCAGCGTGGGCCGTCAGACACGTGGTTGACCGCAGTGGGAGAGGTACCTCTGCAGACACTGCGCCTTTTTGTAGGTCAGCTGGAGCGCCTGCGCTGACAGCCGCGCTGCAGATGACTGCGGGCCGCCATACCCGGTCATTTGGCGGGTTGTGTGGGCATATGGAGGGCGTGACGAATGCGGGGAACCATTTGGCGTCACACTCTTCACAGTCACACACAATTCGTGAACAGCATTCGCCAAGAATCAAGAAAGGTCGAAGATGCCGAAGTTTGATGGAAGTATGTTGCGTTCGGTGGCAGTGGCATGCCTGATGGGTGGTCTGGCCACGGTCTCGGTAGCGCCCCATGCGGCGTTGGCACAACCTGCACAGCTGGTTCGGGGCTTGCCTGATTTCACCGATCTGGTGGATCAGGTGGGGCCGTCAGTGGTCAACATCCGCACCGTCGAGAAAGCGTCCAGTCGAGCCAACGCCAATGGCATGGACGAAGAGATGCTGGAATTTTTTCGCCGATTTGGGGTACCCATCCCCAATGCTCCGCGTCAACAGCGGCCTCAACGGCCTCAACAGGAAGAAGAGGCGCAGCCACGTGGAGTGGGATCGGGTTTCATTCTGACCTCTGACGGGTTTGTGATGACCAACGCGCATGTGGTTGAAGGCGCTGACGAGGTCATTGTGACCTTGACGGACAAGCGTGAGTTCAAGGCGCGCATCGTGGGGGCTGACAAGCGCACTGACGTGGCCGTTGTGAAGATCGAGGCGTCAGGATTGCCTGCTGTGAAAGTGGGGGATGTGAGTCGCCTCCGAGTGGGCGAGTGGGTAATGGCGATCGGTTCACCCTTTGGGCTGGAAAACACGGTCACCGCGGGCATCGTCAGTGCCAAGCAGCGCGATACGGGTGACTACCTACCCTTCATCCAGACCGATGTGGCCATCAACCCTGGAAACTCTGGCGGGCCGCTTATCAACATGCGTGGTGAGGTGGTGGGCATCAACAGCCAGATCTATTCCCGCTCTGGCGGATTCATGGGTATCTCGTTCGCCATCCCCATGGATGAAGCCATCCGTGTGAGTGAGCAGCTGCGCGCTTCGGGTCGTGTGACGCGTGGCCGTATCGGTGTCCAGATCGGGCAAGTCACCAAGGATGTTGCTGAGTCGATTGGCCTGGGCAAGGCGCAGGGCGCTCTGGTGACGGGCGTGGAGGCAGGATCGCCCGCCGACAAAGCGGGTGTGGAGGCGGGCGACATCATCACGCGCTTTGATGGCAAACCCATCGAGAAGGTGGCAGACCTGCCGCGCCTTGTGGGCAACACCAAACCAGGCAATCGCAGTTCGGTGACAGTGTTCCGTCGCGGTGCATCCCGCGATCTGGCCATCACCATCGCGGAGATCGAACCTGACAAGCCCGCCACCAAAGTAGCCGAGCGCGAGGAGAAGCCCAAGGCCTCTGCCGCTGCACAGCAGATCGGTTTGTCAGTGACGGAACTGACGGATGCACAGAAGAAGGAACTCAAGCTCAAGGGCGGGGTGGTCGTGGCGACCGCCACGGACGCGGCAGCACGCGCTGGCCTCCGGGAAGGGGACATCATCCTGTCGGTTGCCAACACCGAAGTGGCGGGCGTGAAAGAGTTTGAATCCGTGTTGTCCAAGGCTGATAAGAGCAAGTCCATCAATGTGCTGTATCGCCGCGGCGAGTGGGCTCAGTACGCGCTGATTCGCCCCGGCAGATAAGCGCCACAAGCGAGAACGAGGATGGCCCGGAGTCGGGCCATTCCCTACGTTTCAAGGGGGCCATTGTCGGTGCCTGGTTTTTTTTGATGGGTTGGTAGGAGGCGTCCACACCAGTCTAGATGTTAGCTTTTGCTAACTTTTCAGAGGTCCATCAACCAGTTTCGATAGAATAGAGACTTGCGTTCAACGCTTATCTGCATATCGACGGGCGCTCTGTTCACGATGTGGGATGTTTTTGAGCAATGCACAGCTGATCCACAGCTCACCCACAAGTTGTCCAGCGTTGTTCTTGTGCAGACTGTGTATAAACTGTGTATAAAATTCCTGTTGCACCCTGGCAACTTCCCTTGGATGCCGAGGGGCGGGCTTTTTCAGGCGGCCTTTTTGCCTACAATAAAGCTCCAACTATCGCAGTTGCCAATGATTGTTGGTTCAGGGCGCGTCGCCATTCGACGCGCCCTTTTTTCTTGTGCGCACTGTTTTAATTCAATCACTTGACGCTTTCCGTTGATGAATCACATCAGAAATTTTTCCATCATTGCGCACATCGACCATGGCAAGTCGACGCTTGCCGACCGCTTGATTCAGCGGTGCGGAGGTCTTGCAGACCGTGAGATGGAGGCCCAGGTTCTGGACTCGATGGATATCGAAAAAGAGCGTGGGATAACCATCAAGGCGCAGACCGCTGCGCTGCAGTACAAGGCCCAGGATGGGCAGGTCTACAACCTCAATCTGATCGACACGCCAGGGCATGTGGACTTCTCGTACGAGGTGAGTCGTTCGCTGTCTGCATGCGAGGGTGCGCTGTTGGTGGTGGATGCATCGCAGGGGGTCGAAGCGCAGACTGTGGCCAACTGCTACACCGCTCTGGATCTGGGTGTGGAAGTGGTGCCGGTGCTCAACAAGATGGATCTGCCCAACGCTGATCCAGACAATGCCAAGGCCGAGATCGAAGATGTGATCGGCATTGATGCCACCGACGCGATTCCTTGCTCTGCCAAAACCGGTATGGGAATCGATGAGATTCTGGAGGCGATTGTTGCCAAGGTGCCCGCACCACGTGGCAATGCCGATGGCCCGCTGCGCGCGATGATCATCGACAGCTGGTTCGACAGCTACGTCGGGGTGGTCATGCTGGTGCGTGTGGTCGATGGCCGCTTGCTCAAGGGCGAGCGCATCAAGATGATGGCCACGGGCGCGGTGTACAACGCCGACAACCTGGGGGTGTTCACGCCCGCCAACGAGCCGCGCAATTCCCTCGATGCAGGGCAGGTGGGCTACATCATTGCCGGCATCAAGGAGCTGCAGGCCGCCAAGGTGGGTGACACCATCACGCTCGAGAAGAAGCTCCCCAACAATGCAGGGCCTGCTACGGACGCGCTGCCTGGTTTCAAGGAAATCCAGCCCCAGGTGTTCGCAGGTCTTTACCCCACCGAAGCCAGTGAGTACGACTCGCTGCGTGACGCCCTGGAAAAGCTCAAGCTCAACGATGCCTCGCTCCACTATGAGCCCGAGGTGAGTCAGGCGCTGGGCTTTGGCTTCCGCTGCGGCTTTCTCGGACTGTTGCACATGGAGATCGTGCAAGAGCGGCTGGAGCGCGAATTCGACCAGGACCTCATCACGACGGCCCCCAGTGTGGTCTATGAGGTGGTCAAGGCCGACGGCGAAGTGATCATGGTCGAGAACCCCTCCAAGATGCCTGACCAGGGTCGTCTGGAGGAAATCCGCGAGCCTATCGTTACGGTCCATCTGTACATGCCGCAGGACTATGTGGGCCCGGTGATGACGCTGGCCAATCAGAAGCGTGGCGTGCAGATGAACATGGCGTACCACGGTCGCCAGGTAATGCTCACTTACGAAATGCCGCTCGGTGAAATCGTGCTCGACTTCTTTGACAAGCTCAAATCGGTCTCGCGCGGCTACGCCTCCATGGACTACGAGTTCAAGGAGTACCGTGCCTCCGATGTGGTGAAGGTGGATATCCTGCTCAACGGAGAAAAGGTGGATGCCTTGTCCATCATCGTGCACCGCTCGCAGTCGCAGTACCGCGGCCGGGCAGTGGTTGCCAAGATGCGCGAGATCATCAGCCGCCAGATGTATGACGTGGCCATCCAGGCGGCCATCGGCGCCAACATCATTGCGCGCGAAACCATCAAGGCACTGCGCAAAAACGTGTTGGCCAAATGTTATGGCGGCGATATCACCCGCAAACGCAAGCTTCTTGAGAAGCAGAAAGCAGGCAAAAAGCGCATGAAACAGATCGGATCGGTCGAGGTGCCTCAAGAGGCATTCCTGGCCATTTTGCAGGTGGAAGATTGATGCAGTTCATGCAAATTTTGACGTCACTGGTGCTGGCGGCCTTCGTGGGCTATATCGGTGCCTGGTATACCGGAGCTATCGAGGGCAACTTTGCACTGCTTTTGTTTCTGGCGACGGTCGTCACCGGCATCTACTGGCTGGCAGAGCGCATTTATTTTCTGCCCCGGCGGCGCCGCGCGGCGCAGGCCATCGAGGACGCAGCAACTGAGCGGCGTGCAGAGCTGGATCGCATGGGCATCCAGAAGGTGGATGTGGATGTGCAGGAAGCCAAGGGCCGCATCCTCATGCAACCCTGGTGGCTGGACTGGACTGCGGGGTTGTTCCCAGTCATCGCTGCGGTGTTTTTCTTGCGCTCGTTTCTTTTCGAGCCTTTCAAGATTCCATCGGGCTCCATGATCCCAACGCTGCTCGTTGGTGACCTGATTTTGGTGAATAAATTCACCTATGGCATTCGACTGCCTGTCATCAACACACGGTTGACCGAGGGATCCAGGCCCGTTCGCGGCGATGTTCTGGTGTTCCGCTATCCACCACAGCCCAGCATGGACTACATCAAGCGTGTCGTAGGGGTGCCGGGCGATGAGGTGGCCTACATCAACAAGCGCCTCACCATCAACGGTAAAGCCGTTGACACCAAGGCGTTGCCCGACTTCTTTGAAGAAGACTCCATGCGTTACTTCAAGCAGTTTGAAGAGCAACTGGGTGATCAGCCGCACCGGTTGCTGAACAATCCCGATGTGCCCGCTTTTGTACAAGGCGCCAGCAATTTTGCTTATCGCGAAAACTGCCGCTACAGTGTGGAAGGTGTCACTTGCAAGGTGCCGGAGGGGCACTATTTCATGATGGGCGACAACCGCGACAACTCGCTCGATTCCCGTTACTGGGGGTTTGTGCCCGAGGGCAACATCGTGGGCAAGGCCTTTTTTGTCTGGATGAATTTCGGTAATCTCAAGCGCATCGGCTCGTTCCATTGAGTGCGGGCGATTGCAAATAATATTGAGGGGGTCATTGATGAAGACATATCGCACTGCAAGCCGCTCAAGCCAACGCGGGTTGTCGTTTTTTGGGCTGATTTTTGTGGGGCTGATTGCCGTGGCGGCTTTTGCTATCGGAGGTCAATCAATTCCGATCTTCCTTGAGTACGCTTCGGCGAAAAAGGCAATTGAAAAAGCCAAGTTGGAAAGCACCGTACCCGGGGTGCGGGCGGCTTTTGATCGTGCGGCATCTATTGATGACATTCGGTCAATCAAGGGCGCCGACCTTGAGGTAACCAAGCGTGGCGAGAAGGTGGTGGTGTCGTTCAAATACTCGCGCGAGATTCCCCTGGCGGGTCCAGCCTATCTGGTCTACCGCTTTGATGCGCAGACCAACTAGGTGCAGCCCGGTCTTTTAGCGCTGCAGGATCGCCTGCAGCATGTGTTTGCCGATCCTTCGCTGCTCCAGCGTGCCACTACACACCGCAGTTTCTCTGCGGACCATAACGAGCGGCTTGAATTTCTGGGCGACTCCGTTTTGAACTTGGCGGTAGCCAGCCTGCTGTACCAGCGTTTGTCTGCCTTGCCCGAGGGGGACTTGTCGCGGGTGCGGGCCAATCTGGTCAAGCAGGACACGTTGCACCAGTTGGCGGTGCGACTCAAAGTCTCAGAGGTACTGCGCCTCGGAGAGGGTGAGGCGAAATCAGGGGGGCAGCAGCGCCCCTCCATCCTGGCGGACGCGTTGGAGGCCCTGATTGGGGCGGTGTATCTGGATGCTGGCTACACCAGCGCAGAAGCGCTGGTGCACCGTCTTTTCCAGGGCGTGGAGATCAACCCGCAGATGCAGGCAGCATCCAAGGACGCCAAAACCGCGTTGCAGGAGTGGCTCCAGGGCCGCAAAATGAGGCTGCCGCAGTACAAGGTGGTCGCGACGGTGGGTGCGGCCCACCGCCAGACCTTTGACGTCGAGTGCGATATTCCCGAACTGGGCCTGACCGAGCGTGGCATCGGCGGTTCCCGCAGGGCAGGCGAGCAAGCCGCCGCCGCGGCCATGCTGGCCACATTGAAAGCAAAGAATTTATGAATGACGCTACCAAAGATGTAGCTGCTGACCAGGGTGCTGAAAGCGCCCCGGTGCAAAACGATCTGGAAGCCATGCTGGCTGCTGCGGGGGCTCCGGCGGCTGTGCCCGGCCAACGCTGTGGTGTGATCGCCATTGTTGGCAAGCCCAACGTGGGCAAGTCCACCCTGCTCAATGCCCTGGTGGGGCAAAAGATCAGCATCACCTCGCGCAAGGCGCAGACAACGCGCCACCGCATCACGGGCATTCGCACCCTGGACCAGACGCAGTTCATTTTTGTGGACACCCCTGGCTTCCAGACCCGGCACGCCACCGCACTCAACAAGTCGCTGAACAAGACGGTGATGGGCGCGATTGGCGACGTGGACCTGATCCTTTTTGTGGTGGAAGCCGGCAACTTCACGCTGGCGGATGCCAAGGTGCTTTCGCTGTTCAAGCCGGGCATTCCCACGCTGCTGGTGGCCAACAAGCTGGACATGGTGCACCGCCGTGCCGAGCTGGCCCCCTGGCTCAAGAGCATGCAGGAGCGCCATCCGTTTGCCGAGTTCGTGCCCATGTCGGCCAAGAACAAAGGCGACATCGAGCGTTTGTTTGGCATCTGCGCCAAATACCTGCCCGAGCAGGCCTGGTGGTATGGCGAGGATGAACTGACCGACCGCAGCGAGAGGTTCCTGGCCTCTGAAACCGTGCGCGAGAAGCTGTTTCGCTTCACGGGCGACGAACTGCCCTACACCTCGACCGTGGTCATCGACAAGTTCGATGAGGAAAAGAGCAAGCAGCACAAACGCCTGGTCAAGATTGCCGCCACCATCGTGGTGGAGCGTGACAACCACAAGATGATGGTCATTGGCGACAAGGGCGAGCGCCTGAAGCGCATTGGCACCGAGGCCCGCCAGGAGCTGGAAAAGCTCATGGACGCCAAGGTGTTCCTGGAGCTGTGGGTCAAGGTCCGCTCCGGCTGGGCCGATGACGAAGCCCGGGTCCGCTCCTTCGGCTACGAGTAAGCCCCGAAAGCTGACTTCCCCGTCTTCCTGCGCACACACCCCGCAGCAGGCGTCACGGGCGATCCCTCCGTACCATTCATCCCCGCAGCACCGTGGCCGTAGCCAAGCGCATTTCTGATGAACCTGCGTTCGTGCTGCACAGCTACGACTGGAGCGAATCCAGCCTGATCCTGGAGGTCTTCTGCCGCCAGCAAGGGCGGACCGCACTGGTGGCCAAAGGGGCCAAGAAGCCCAGCTCCAACTTCCGCCCGGTGCTGCTGCCGCTGCAGCCCTTGCTGGTGACCTACACGCTCACGGGCGATGGCCATGCGGACATCCACACGCTCAAGGGCGCTGAATGGGTGGGGGGGCATGTGATGCCCACGGGCGATGCGCTGCTGTCGGGCATGTACCTCAATGAACTGCTGCTGCGCCTGCTGGCGAGGGCAGACCCGCACCCGGCATTGTTTGATGCCTATGCAGGAGTGGTGCGCGTGCTGGCCAGTGAGCATGGCGATGCGCTCGAGGCGGTGCTGCGCAGTTTTGAGCTGCTGCTCCTGCGCGAGATCGGCCTCTTGCCGGGACTGGACGTGCAGACCATGACCTTCGCCCCCCTGGAGCCGGGCACCCGCTACACCCTGGTGCCCGAAGGCGGCTTGCGTGCCGCGTCGGCAGCGGACCGCGCAGGCCTGCTGGGCAGCCAGTGGCGGGCCCTGCAGCATGGCCTGGATGACGTGGCCAGCTACACCGCCACCTTGCGCGCATGTGCCCCCGTGGCGACCGAACTCAAGCCGCAGCTGCGTGCCCTGCTGCAATACCATTGCGGCAGCCCGACGCTGCGCACCCGCCAGCTCATGATTGATTTGCAGGCCCTATGAATCCATCCTCTCACTCTCCCCAGCGCACCGCCTTGTCAGTCAACGTCAACAAGGTGGCCTTGGTGCGCAACACGCGACACCTGGGCATTCCCAGCGTCACCCGCGCGGCCGAGTTGTGCCTGCAAGCGGGTGCGCAGGGCATCACGGTGCACCCCCGGCCCGACGAACGCCACATTCGCGGCCAGGACGTGCATGAGCTGGCAACCCTGATGAAGGCCTGGCCCGACCGCGAATACAACATCGAGGGCAACCCGTCGCAGAACCTGATGGATTTCATTCGCCAGGTGCGCCCTCAGCAGGCGACTTTTGTGCCCGACAGCGAGGACCAGTTCACCAGCGACCACGGCTGGAGCTTTCCGCAAGATGCCGAGCGCCTGGCGCCCCTGGTGGCCGAATGTAAGGCATTGGGTGTGCGCGTGAGCCTCTTCATGGACCCGGTCCCCGAGCAAATGGCTGCGGCCAAGGCCGTGGGAGCCGACCGGGTGGAGCTGTACACCGAGCCCTATGCCGCCGCCTGGGGCTCGGCGCAGCAGGCGGCCGAGCTCAAACGCTATGCCGCAGCCTCCCAGGCTGCGCTGGATGTCGGATTGGGCGTCAACGCTGGCCATGACCTCAACCGGGACAACCTTGCGGCTTTTGTGCGCGAAGTGCCGGGCGTTCTGGAGGTCTCGATTGGCCATGCGCTGATTGCCGATGCGCTGGAGCTGGGCTACGCCGCAACCGTGCAGGCGTACCTGGACTGCATTGCCCAGGGCTTTGTGGGCGCAGGAAACTCCTGATTTGATAGCTGCAGAGGCATGTTTCACTAGCGCTTCTAGCCATTTTGATTGAAATTTCATGATCTACGGCATCGGCACCGACATCTGCGATGTGCGCCGCATCGCGGCCAGCCTGGCGCGCCACGGCGACCGCTTTGCTGAAAAGGTGCTGGCCGAGGGCGAACTGGCCACCTGGCGTGAACGGAGCGCGCGCTGGCCCGACCGGGGTTTGCGCTACCTGGCCACCCGGTTCTCGGCCAAGGAGGCTTTCGGCAAGGCGATCGGCCTGGGCATGCGCATGCCGATGACCTGGCGCCACTGCGAGGTCGCCAAGCTACGCAGCGGTCAGCCTGTCATCGTGCTGCACGGCGCGCTCAAGGAATGGTTTGAGGCCCAGGGCTTGCAGGCGCACCTAAGCGTGACCGACGAAACCGACTACGCCGCCAGCTTCTGTGTGGTAGAAAAAATCCAAACCAAATTACCTTGAAGCGCATGATTCATATGTGCTTATAGCTATCAATTGAGTAGCAATTGACCCTTGAAACGTCCCATGACTGAACACGCACCCCTGATCCTCGACGTCGCTGGCACCACCCTCAATGCCGATGACCGCCGCCGCCTGGCGCACCCACTCACAGGTGGTGTCATCCTGTTTGCCCGCAACTGGGAAAACCGCGCACAGCTGCTGCAGCTCACCAGCAGCATCAAGGCCGTGCGCGACGACCTGTTGATCTGTGTAGACCACGAAGGCGGCCGCGTGCAGCGCTTTCGCACCGATGGTTTCACCCATCTGCCGCCCATGCGCGCGCTGGGAGAGATGTGGATGGATGACGGCAAGGGCGCCAAGGCTGTGCCCGGCAGCGGCGCCCTGCGCGCCACCAATGCGGCCACGGCGGCGGGTTATGTGCTGGGTACCGAATTGCGCGCCTGCGGTGTGGACTTCAGCTTCACACCCGTGCTCGATCTGGATTGGGGCGAAAGCGGAGTCATCGGAGACCGGTCCTTCCACCGCGACCCCCGTGTGGTGGCGCTGCTGGCCAAGAGCCTCATGCACGGCCTGCTGCAGGCCGGCATGGCCAACTGCGGCAAACACTTCCCTGGCCACGGCTTTGTCAAGGCCGACTCGCACACCGAGGTACCCGTAGACAAGCGCAGCCTCAAGGCCATCCTGGCCGACGATGCGGCGCCTTACCCCTGGCTCAGCAGCACGCTCACCAGTGTGATGCCGGCCCATGTGATCTACCCCAAGGTGGACAGCCGCCCCGCCGGTTTCTCGCAGCGCTGGCTGCAAGACATCCTGCGCCGTCAGATGCGTTTTGACGGCGCGATCTTCAGCGACGACCTCAGCATGGAAGGGGCCCGCCGCCTGGACGGTCAGGTGGTCAGCTACACCGATGCCGCCGTGGCGGCGTTGGAAGCGGGTTGCGACCTGGTGCTGCTGTGCAACCAGAGCGTGGGCGATGGCAAGGCGGTGGACGAACTCATCACGGGCCTCGACAACGCCCGCAACCAGGGGCGCTGGCAGCCCAGTGTGGACAGCGAATCCCGCCGCCTGGCGCTGCTGCCCGAAACCCTGCCGCAAGCCTGGGATGAACTGATGTACCAGCCTGCCTACCTGCAGGCGCTGGACCTGTTGCCCTGACCTGCGTGTGGTGGTGTGTCCGGTACGGCGCCACCCCTTGCGGTGCCGCGCGGTTACCCACTAGGGCGTGTTGAAGGGCCCTGGCGTCACAGGTGTCGGTGCGGCCGGTGAGGCATTGGCTACCGCATCCGCAGTGGCCGCAGGCGGGGCAGGGGGCGGCGGTACCCCCTGAAACCTGCGTACCACGCGCTGGAACACCAGCGCATTCGGAATCTGCAGCCAGGCCGTGTGACCGGTGGCTGCGCCGTGGTCTTCCAGCGTGGTGTAAAGCAGGTTGATGTCCACCACGCGCCCCTTGGCGCCAGGCTTCTCTGCGGTGTCCAGCACCTCGATGTAGTCGCCGATCTTGAAGGGCCGCACGGTGAAGATCAGCAGCGCACAAAACAGGTTGGACAGCACGCTCCAGGCCGCGAAGAACGCGACGGCACCCACAGTGGCAAAACCGGTGAAGGCGGTCCAGAGCACCGTGGCCGACACCCCCATGCGCTCCAGCACCAGTAGCGCGGCGCTGGCAATGATGAGCCAGCGGATCAGGCCGTTGATGGGCACCAGCAGTTCATTGGGCAACTGGTAGTGGGCGCTGGCACGGCGCACCAGGCGCCTCAGTGTGCGCTGCAACAGCCAGGCGACAAACAGAATCAGCAGGATCTGCGAGCCAGGAATGATGACCTCAAGCCAGTCCTGCATCCACTCGGGCAGTCGGGTTTTCAGAACTTGCATCCGGGAGACGGCGGTACGGGCGTTGCGTTCAGTCGCGTCGAACGAGAAGAAGTGGAAGAAACTCAATTGCGCAATTGCTCCACGGTGTCCATTTGCATTTCAAAACTGAAGAAGCGGTTGCGGCCCTGGGCCTTGGCGGCATAGAGCGCCTGGTCGGCCCGCATGATCATGCTCTCGGCGTTGGTGCTGTCGTCGGGCACGCAGGTGGTGATGCCACCCGACAGGGTCAGTGTGTCGCCCAGTGGGGAGTCTGCGTGTGCAATGGCGCGCACCTTGAGCAGCTGCCCGAGGGCGCGTGCAAAGGTCATGGCGCCGGAGCGGGGCGTGTTGGGCAGGATGAGTGCGAACTCTTCCCCCCCGTAGCGCGAGGCCACGTCCCGGGGGCGCACACAGACCTCGCGCAACAGGCGGCCCACCTCTTTCAGGCAGGCGTCTCCTTGCACGTGGCCGCTGGCGTCGTTGAAAAGCTTGAAGTGGTCCAGATCGCACAGCATCAGCGTGAGCGGCGTGCCGTCGCGTCGCGCAGCCAGGATCTCGTTGTGCAGGATGCGGTCAAATCCGCGGCGGTTGACGAGGCCCGTGAGCGCATCGATTTCCACCATCTCGTTGAGCCGCTGGTTGGCGACATGCAACTCGGCCGACATCGACACCAGCCGTCGGCGCATGTCCAGCAACCGCCGCATGGCGCGCAGCTTGGCCATCAGCACGATGGGCTTGACGGGTTTGACCAGGTAGTCGTCGCCCCCCACCTCAATGCCGCGCCACACATCCAGTTCGTTGTCCAGGCCCGACAGGAAGATGATGGGCGTCCAGTCCCCCGCCTCGCTCTCACGCATCTGCTGCGCCACCCAGTAGCCATCCTGGCCCGGCAGCTTGATGTCCAGCAGCACCAGATCGGGCCGGTGGGTCTTGAACAGATGCAGCGCAGCCTGGCCCTCGGGTGCCTCGAAGATGTCTGACACCCCCGCCCGCCGCAGTTCGGCCACCAGCGCCGCGCGCACGGACCCCTGGTCTTCGACCACCAGTACCGAAAAAGCATTGCCCGAAGGCAGGGGCTCGTTGGCAGGGTAGGGCGCGTTGCTGGAGCTGAAGGGCACGGTATGTCTCCTTGGTGCCTGGTGACCGGTAGAGGGGGCGGTCGCAGACCGCCCTCCGACGCAAATCAGGCCTCAGGACTCGCGGCGAAGCGCGGGGAACAGGATCACGTCGCGAATGCTGGGGCTGTCTGTCAGCAGCATCATGAGGCGGTCAATGCCGATGCCGCAACCCCCCGTCGGTGGCATGCCGTATTCCAGTGCGCGCACGAAGTCGTGGTCGTAGAACATGGCTTCGTCGTCGCCACTGTCCTTGGCGGCCACCTGGGCGTGGAAGCGTGCGGCCTGGTCTTCGGCATCGTTCAGCTCGCTGAAGCCGTTACCGAACTCGCGGCCGGTGATGTACAGCTCAAAGCGCTCGGTCACCTCCGGCCGGTTGTCGTTGGCACGGGCGAGCGGCGAGATCTCGGTCGGGTGCTCCATGATGAAGGTGGGCTGCCACAGCTTGTCTTCCACCGTTTCTTCAAAATACAGCACCTGCAGGCTGGCCAGGGTTCGGGTGGAGAGCTTTTCCTTCTCTTCCGTCATGCCCAGCTTCTTGAGCGCGCTGATGAGCCATGCTGCATCGTCCACATGGGCGCCGGCTTCGGTGTACTGGAAGATGGCTTCACGGATCGTCAGGCGGGCAAACGGCTGGGACAGGTCCACCGCGCGGCCCTGGTAGGTCATCTGCAAAGAGCCCGTGGCCTTGAGCGCCACTTCACGGATCAGCGTCTCGGTGAAGTCCATCAGGTCCAGGTAGTTCCAGTAGGCCGCGTAGAACTCCATCATGGTGAACTCGGGGTTGTGGCGCACCGAGATACCTTCGTTGCGGTAGCTGCGGTTGATCTCGAACACACGCTCGAAGCCGCCCACGATCAGGCGCTTGAGGTACAGCTCGGGCGCAATGCGCAGGAACATCTCCTGCTCCAGCGCGTTGTGGTGCGTGACAAACGGCTTGGCATTGGCGCCGCCCGGGATGGGGTGCAGCATGGGCGTCTCGACCTCGAGGAAGCCATGGCTCACCATGAACTCGCGCAGGCCGCTCACGGCCTTGCTGCGTGCCACGAAGCGCTTGCGGGCCTGCTCGTCGGTGATCAGGTCCACATAGCGCTGGCGGTACTTCTGCTCCTGGTCGGCCATGCCGTGGAACTTGTCTGGCAGCGGGCGCAGGCTCTTGGTGAGCAGGCGCAGGCTGGTCACCTTGACCGACAGCTCGCCGGTCTTGGTCTTCATGAGCGTTCCTTCGGCGCCCACAATGTCGCCCAAATCCCAGTGCTTGAAGGCGGCATACAGGTCCTCGCCCACAGCGTCGCGGGTCACATACAGCTGGATGCGGCCTCCCACCTCGCCCAGCGAGCCGTCCTGGATCGTGGCAAAGCTGGCCTTGCCCATCACGCGCTTGAGCATCATGCGGCCAGCCACGGAAACGTTCACCGGCGTGGCTTCCAGCGACTCGTTCGTGGCTACGCTGTGTTCCAGGTGCAACTGCGCCGCCTTGTGGGCGGGCTTGAAGTTGTTGGGGAAAGCAACGCTACCGCCGTTGGCCTGGGCTTCGCGCAGAGCGCGGAGCTTTTCGCGGCGCTCGGCGATGAGCTGGTTGTCGTCCTGGGGTGCGGGGGCGTGGGTTTGGTCTGACATAGGTGCCGTCGGTGCGGAGCGTGGAGTGGAGGGCTGCGTTCAGCCGAACCGTTGATTTTATCGGCTACGCACTGCCTGAAGGTCCTCGGCCCCCGGACGAGTGGTAGCCCCAAAGCGCGGATATGGTTCTGGCGATGATTTTCAGATCCGCCCACAGCGTGTGCGAGCGGGCGTACTGCGCCGCGTAGTGCAACTTAACGGGGAGAATCTCCTCGACATACGTGCGCTCGGGGTCGCTGCTTTGGCCCAGCAAGGTGCTTTCGTCGCGGAATTCGATGGATGCGTGGTCTGTGATGCCCGGACGCACACTGAGTATTAGCTCCCGCAGGTCATTGGGGTAAAGCGCGACATAGTGAGGCACCTCAGGCCGTGGTCCAACGAGGCTCATCTGGCCCAGCAGCACATTCACCAGCTGCGGCAGTTCATCTGCTTTGGTACGCCGCAGCCAGTAACCAGCGCGCGTAATGCGGGCGTCGGCACCGATCGTAATGGCGGGGCCATGTGCTTCTGCACGCTGGTGCATGGTGCGGAACTTGTAGATGTGAAACGGCTTGCCTGCGCGTCCTACGCGCTGTTGGCGAAAGAGCGCAGGGCCGGGTGAGTCGCACACCACCCACAGCACCACGGCCAGCAGCAAAGGCGTGAGCAACACCAGCCCAAGCGCAGCAAATACCAGGTCGAACAACCGCTTGGGCATGGTCAGCCCAGCACCTCTTGCAAAGCTGCAATCACACGCTCCTGGTCGTTGTCGCTCATGGCGGTAAACAGGGGAATGCTGATCATCGACTGGTAGGCCGCATCGGCCACAGGAAACATCGCGGGGGTCAGCTGATACCGGTCGCGCCAGTATGGGTGTCGGTGCAGGGGGACATAGTGCACACTTGTACCGATACCCCGATCCGACAGTGCCTGGATGACCTCGTCACGCCCCAGCGGTGCATCGGCTCTTATCCGGATGACATACAAGTGCCAGGCATGGGTGTCGCCATGTGGCGCGCTGGCGGGCAAGGTCAGCGGCAGTTGTGCGAGCTGTTCGTGATACCGGTGGGCGAGGGTCTGACGCCGTTGCAAGAATTGCGGCAACCTCTCCAGCTGCTTTACGCCCATGGCGGCGGCTACGTCCGTCATGTTGTATTTGAAGCCCGGCGCTACGACCTCGTAGTACCACGCCGGGGTTTTCGAAGTAAAGCGGTCAAACGCATCGCGGTTCATGCCGTGCAGGCGCATCACGCGCATGCGCTGGGCCAGGGCTGCGTCGCGCGTCACTACCATGCCGCCTTCGCCGGTGGTGATGGTTTTGTTGGCGTAGAAGCTGAACACCGTCACGTCTGACTGCAACTGCCCCACCAGCGCGCCGCGCCAGGTGGTGGGCAATGCATGGGCCGCGTCTTCCACCACCTTCAAGCCGTGTTCTTTGGCGATGGTGAGGATCGCATCCATGTCGCACGCCAGGCCACCGTAGTGCACGGGCACGATGGCTTTGGTGCGGGGCGTGATGGCGGCACGGATCTTTTCTGGGTCGGTGTTCAGCGTGACCGGGTCCACATCCACCAGCACCGCGTCGGCCCCCAGGTAGCGCACCACTTCGACGGTGGCGGTGAAGGTGAGCGTGGGGGCAATCACCTCATCCCCTGGGCCAAGGCCCAGAGCCTCCAGCGCCAGGTGCAAACCTGCCGTGGCCGAATTCACGGCCACGCCGTGCAGCCCGCCGCCCAGGTAGTCCACAAAGTTCTGTTCAAACTGGCGCGTGACGGGGCCGGTGGTGACCCAGCCGGAGCGCATGGCCTCGGTGACAGCGGCGATTTCGACGTCGCCAATGTCAGGGCGGGCGAAAGGGAGGAAAGGCTGGCTCATGACTTGGCTATCCAGCAGAGGATGTGTGTACGCAGCCATGGGAGGCTGTTGAACAAGGTGTAGAGCATGGGATGAACGGGCGCCACACGGCGAGCTATCGGCGGAGCCAGTGTGATGCGCCGAGCGCTCATCTTGGCTTGGGGGAAGAGTGCTTTCACACGGCTAAGAGGCACACCACGAACGTCAGCATTTCGTGGGTTGTTAAATGTGAAGTCGTACCAGAGGACAGCACCGCCTGGCTTGATCCACTGCCACAAAGTAGCGGCCAGATGTTGCTGAAAGTGATCATCTAGTAGCGAAGAAAAAACTGTGGAAACCAGAACAATGTCCTGGGATTCAGGCGCAATGGCTGCTTGGGATGCATCACCCTCCAAGAGTTCCAGCTGTAACGGCAGCGTGTTGCGCGCTTGTCGGAAACGGTCGGGCAGCAACTCAATACCTCTGAGGTGTTGTGGCTCGAAACCGATTCGCAGGAGTTCCAGCAAGTTACCACCTGTGCCGCAGCCTACCTCCAGCAGACGGAGCGTGGCTAGGTCAGTTGTGCCGTGCTGACTGAACATTTTCAACATGGCACGTTGACGCTCCTGCACACCCAAATAAACCTCCGGGCGCAGAAAGCTGTACCGTTTATTACTGTGTGAGCGACGGGAATATCTGCTGGTGACTGCGTTGAGCTCATCTGAAGTGGTCATGCCATAACTTCCAGAAACTGCTGCGCAAGTACAGGGTAGGTGTGACGCGCCAATACAAAAGCCCGCCCCCGTTGGCCCATGTCCTGGCGCTGCTGAGGTGTGGCCGCTGCAAGTTGAAGCAAGCCTTGGGCAACGGCTTGGGGTGATTCTGGCGCCACGGTCAATCCGCAGTCAGCCTCTGTTACGGGGTCATTTCCTGCCTCTACCGAATGGAGAATGGCGCACCCCGCCATCATGTAATCCATGAGTTTGTTGGGCGCTATGCCGAACCGATAGAGTGGCGTCCGTTGCCAGCCAATATAGGCAATATCGAAGTGCGCCAACAACGCAGGTATCTGTGACTTGGGAACCGGGTCAAACAGTGAAACATTGCTTAGACCTTCATTGCGTATTCGTTGCGCTAACCGCGCTTTTTCGTGACCATCCCCCACCAAGATGAATGACAGCGACGAATTGCGCAGCATTGCAGCAGCGTCTAAAAGTACGTCCAGTGCATTAGGTAAACCATGTGAGCCGGCATAGCCGACGATGGTTTTGCCGGCTGCTTTCAGTAAATTCAGGTGATGTGTCAGTGGGCCTGCCAGCGGTGCCGGCGCATCGGCCCATTCCTCTGGTGATATGCCATTGGGCACGATGCGCAGCTTGCGAAGATCCAGCCCATGTTGGGCCATGTGTTCCGCCACATTTGGCAGCATGGATACCACATAGTTCGAATCACGGTAGGCGTCGTTTTCTGCCTTTTGGCACAAGAGAATGAAAGGGTGCCACCACGGCATGCCAGACAGCTCCATTGGCGAGGCTGGCCAGAGGTCGTGCACCTCATAAATCAATTTGGCTTTTGCCATCTGGGCAATGTGCCTTGCAACCCAAATATCCATGGGATATGTGCTGGACGCAATTACCACGTCGGGCTTGTATTTCGTCGCTAGCGTAGGCGCCAGTTGCCACACTTGGTGCAAAAAACTCCAAATATTCTTTACCCGGCCCAGCCCATTGCCTCGGTATGTAGGGGTGGGCAGCCAGAGGTATGCAATTCCGTCCACTTCTTCGCGTGCCTTTTGCGGTTGTTTCGTGCGTACGTGAGAGAACGTGGCCGCGACGATAGCGACCTCATTCCCAGCTCGCACCCATTCGCGTGCGAGGTAATACGGCCGATATTCCATGCCCAATGAGGGCGAGCCCGCGTAGTGGTTGAGGTAGAGAATTTTCATGCCTAATGCAAGGCCAGCAGTTGCTTGGACGCTTAAACCATGAGCTTTCGGTAGAGCTGGTCGATACTGTCCATTTGCGTCTTGCGGTCGCCGTCCCGAGCTATGCGCTCGACGTTGCGCTCGCCGGTCTTGCGAGCCTGCGCATCATCGCTGGCAAGCCGAAGCAAAACTCGGGCTAGAGCTGATACATCGCCGGCGGGCACCAGCAGCTCGGGGTCTATCCACTGCCGATTGGCAGGTAAATCGCTGGCCACCACGGCTAGTCCACAGGCCATACTCTCGAGCATGGCCACAGAGGTCGCATCGCTTATGGGCACGGATATGGAAATCTTACAGCGCGCCAGTACGGCAGCCATGCCCGCATCGTCTAGGCGGCCATGGAAAATTACGTTCTGCGCTAGTCCATGTGCATGCACCTTTGAGCGCAGTGCTGGTTCGAGTGAGCCTCCGCCGAGCAGGTGGAGGCGCATGGGTACGTCAAGTAACTGAACGCACAGAATTGCGAAGGCATCGATTAGCGTGCTTATCTGATAATTTGGTTCCCAGGCCCTCAGACTTACGATATGCAGGCAATCCTTGCTTTCCCAGGGCGCTGGGGAAAAGCGTGTGCGATCTACGCCCCAGTGGACTTCGTGCACTGGGGCCCGCGGGTGGTACTGCAGTGCGGCTTCTACAAGGTCGATCGAGTCGCCTGTGATGAGGTCGGCGCGGCGCAGGGTCCAGCCGGTGAGCCAACGCATCCACGGGCGGGTATGTGGCGTGACGAGCAGGTCGCTACCCCAGGCTGTCATCACCAACGGATGGTGGGCGCAGCGCGCAGCCAAGTAACCGTAGGATGTGACATAGTGGGCGTGCACGATGTTGGGTGACAGTTCATTCACATAGCGGCGCGCTGCGGATGCGCGTAGCAGCCAGTCGGTTGGACGCTGAACCGGCGGTAGGATGTATTGCTCCACGCCATCAAGCGGCTCGGGGCGTGCCGTGATGAGAGAGACACGCCAGCCGCGCGCGCGCATTTCCAGCGCCCAGCGTCGGGTGTGCGGGCTGCTGGCGTCGCCCAGCAGGCATAGGTGGCGGCGGTCAGTCATGCACCGGCTCCGCCAGAGGTAACTCACCAGCCCAGGCTGCGTAGTGCGATGCCAGTTCGGGGTGCCGCTCAAGCAGCTGGGCGTCACCTAGTCGGACGTCACCGATGACGCGGGCAGGCGAGCCGGCCAATATGGCGAAATCCGGCACATGACCGCGAATGCGGGAATGGGCGCAAACTACCACGCCCTTGCCGATGTGGCTGCCTGCCTCGACCACGCTGTGCGGGCCAATGAAGCTGTAGGCGCCGATGACGATGGGCGAGCGCACATAACCGGGTGCCGTGCCCTCGTAGCTTGCATAGGCCCTGCCGAGCAGCCGAATGCTACGGTGCGAGCTGTGCGTGACAATGCTGACGAAGTTGGTGATCTGTACGCCTTCCCCAATGCGCAGCCCGGCAGTAGCGTCTAGGAAGTTGAACTGACCTATGAACACATGGTCGGCCAGTTCCAGCCCAGCTTCTCCCTCGATGCAGGTGCTGGGGGCTATGCGGGTTTGGGGTAGGTAAGGGCCAGCGCGGCCTTGCTCGCCGAACACCATGCGGAAAAAGAGCTGCCGCCAGAGCCAGCGGCGCAAGCGGTTAAGAAAGGCTCTCATGGGGAATGTCGCTCCAGGTGGCAAGGGCCTGGAGATAGTAAAGGAAGTACGTAGCCATAGCGGCAGAGACACCCCAGGCCGCACCAGCAAGTCCTCCCCAGTGGAGGCCTGTGGCCAGCCCGACGAAGAACAGGATCTGTCCTACGAGGGAGATCCGTAACGCCCAGGGCTGGGCGTGCCAAGCCAGTGTTACTACTGAGAGCGGAGAAGCAATGAAGTGCAGGCCTATGTAAATGCCCAAGCCGCTGGCCAGCGTGCCAGCATCACTCCATTGCGTACCGAAAACCCAGGTGAACAAACCGGGCCCCCAGAAAAGCAGGACGGCTGTCAGCGGCGCTGCCAAGAGGGTCAGCACCGCAATGGTGCGGCGCACCAAACCCCGCGCTTCGGCCGCGCTGCGTGCCTGCAGTAGCTGCGGGTAGAGCGTCTGCGATAACGCGCTCCCCAGCAACGTGGCGGGGGCCTTCAGGTAGCGCAGCGCCAGAGCCCAGAAGCCGGCAGCCGCATCTCCGGCCCAGGCAGCGATGAGCAGAAGGGTTAGCGTGTCTTGGAGCGCACCAATGAAAGCGTGCGGTGTGTTGTAAAGCGGAAAGTTTCGGTGACGTGTTGCCATGGCCTTAATACGGGTCAGCGGTTGACTCCTCAGCCGCCGCCAGCCACCCTGCGGAGCTGGCCTTGCTAGCAGCCAGGCGGAGCACAAGCCTGCAACGATGGGGCCCAGCATCAGTCCCACAGGCCCTACCTTGAGTAGGCCCAGCAACATCTGTAGCAAGGTCCCCCCTCCTTGTTGCAACAGGCGTGCCCACGTAAGTAGACTGAAGCGCTGCGTCCGCGTGCTCCAGAGCGTAAGCCACTGGGTTGCTCCAATGCTCAGCACGCCTGCGGGCACTAGCCAGGCCAAGGGCATGTCCCGCCAGAAAACCAGCAGAACTGCCACGGGCGCTGATACCACTGTGGCGGCGAACAACAAGCGCGCACACAGTGCCATCAGTAGGGCGGCGCCGCGTGGAGTTTTTTCGAGTGGTAACGCGAACTCGTAACGCACACAGGCCATCACGGCCAAGTTGGTGACCACTGCCCAGAGCAGTGCGTACTGACCGAAGTCTTCAGGCGTGTAAAGCCGTGTGAGGAATGGCCCGAGCAAGATGGGTAGTGCGTGAGCAAGCACGCTGCCTGTCAGCAGCATGAGCGTAGCGCGCAGCAAGCCTTTTTTCATAGTGGGGGCACATCAGTGGCTTGGTGTTCTTGCACTTGTGGAGTGATAAATTGCGTGGTCAAAACGCTTCGTCCGGTTAGCTAGTCAAAATTACTTTGCGTCGGAAGTTGGGGCGTGCAGACGATGACGCTTATTCACGGTAGGTTGCAGCATTTCAAATTCGATGCAGCTGAACTACCGCTGAATATGTTCAGTGCGCTTAAATGTTGCGATCAGATATCTTGCATTAGTAACGATCCTTCCAGGGAGATTTTGTCGCACATTTTGTTCGTATATATTTAGCGCTTACATTGCACGCACCAATGCTTGAGCAATCAGGTCTATGCTGGCATTATCCAGATATGGGTGTATGGGGAGGCTGATCACTTTTTTCGCTACGTTGTCCCCAACGGGTAGAGAGGCATTGGTATCTGCTACCGCTGGTTGCTGGTTCAGCGGTATGGGGTAATGCACCACAGTGGGTATGCCTGCTTGCCGCATTCGTTCTTGTGCTTGTTCGCGGTGGTGCACTTGCACGGTGTATTGAGCCCAGGCGCTTTGGTTCTCCTCCTCGACGTGTGGAGTGCTGGTGATGCCGGCGTGGTTCAACAGCTGTGTGTAACGCTTGGCTGCTTGTTGGCGTGCAGCAACTTCTTCATCTAGGATGGCTAGCTTGGATAGCAAGACAGCGGCTTGCAGTGTGTCCAGCCGACTATTAACGCCTACTCGGACATGGTGATAGCGACGGTCTTGGCCGTGGCGGGCGATCTGGCGGATGATCTTTGCCAACTCGTCGTCGTTGGTGAAGATGGCACCACCGTCGCCATAGCAGCCTAAGGGCTTGCTAGGGAAGAAGCTGGTGCAGGAAATGGGGGTGAGGTTGCAGCTTTTGCGACCTTTGTAGGTAGCACCAAAGCTTTGAGCCGCGTCTTCCACGACGGTAACGCCATGTTTTTGAGCGATCGCGTTGATGGCGTCGTAGTCAGCACATTGACCGTACAGGCTGACGGGGATGATCGCTTTGGTACGCGGGGTGATAGCTGCTTCTAGCAGGGCAGGATTCAGGTTGTAGGTGCGCGGGTCGATGTCCACGTACACGGGCTTTGCGCGCAGAAGCGCTGCGGTCTCAGCAGTGGCAATGTACGTGAATCCGGGGGTGATGACTTCGTCGCCAGGGCCAATGCCTAGTGCCATCTGAGCGATTTGCAGCGCGTCGGTGCCATTGGCGACGGTGATGCAGTGTTTGGCGCCGGTGTAGGCGGTCAGCTTTTCTTCCAGCTCGGCCACTTCGGGCCCTAATATGTACTGGCCGTGCGCAAGCACGCGGGCCATGGCGGCGTCGATCTCGCTTTTGATGCGCGCCTGCTGGGCCTTGAGGTCGACGAAATCAATCATTAATCTATATAGAGAGTTTGGTAATTGTTTGATCGTGGAGCACATAGCGAGCCCCTGTATGTGGGCAGGTGGCTTCGCCGTAGCCCGCCAGGGGGAGCGCAAGTTGCTCACCAAATTCACTTATCCACCCAATCTGCAGTGCGGGTACGCCTACTACCAGTGCGTAGGCCGGCACATCTTTGTTAACCACGGCGCCAGCGCCCACAAAAGCGTATTCGCCAATAGTGGTGCCACATACGATGGTGCAGTTGGCACCCAGGGTGGCGCCATGTTTGACCCGTGTATTGCGGTATTGGCTTTTGCGTTCAACGAATGCGCGAGGGTTGTGTACGTTGGTGAACACCATGCTCGGCCCGCAAAACACACCATCTTCGAGAGTTACGTTGTCGTACACGCTGACGTTGTTCTGGATCTTGCAGTGGTCGCCAATCACCACCCGGTTGCCCACAAAAACGTTCTGGCCCAGCGAAACGCCTTTACCGATGCGCGCACCGCCGCAGATGTGCACCCAGTGCCAGATGCGGGAGCCCTCTCCAATGACTGCGCCTTCATCCACGATGGCGCTGGGGTGGATGGTGGTTGCGTTCATTGCGGTGCTCTCATCGGGACAACTTGATCACGAACGGATGCACTTCGCCGGGGCCGCCGACCCGTGGCGTGGAAGTGCGGATGCTGTGCACCGTTTCTATGCAGTGGCGTGCGTCTTTCAGGCCATAGCCATTGCCTGCCAAAATTTCCTGGTAGCTGATCGTGTGCAGGTCGGTAAAACCTTCCGAGAATTCCAACGGCTCGCCGCTGACATCAATGTTGCGGTAGGTGGCTTTTTTTCCTTGAACGCTGGCGGGTAGATCGCTTGCGTCGACGGAGAGAAACCAACGCACCCGAGCGCCTTGGTATTCAAGATATCCACCAGCTTTTGTCTCACTGAGGTAGTGCACGCGGTTGTACTGGAGTGGACCGAAAATGAAGTGCAGCATGTCGAAGAAATGCACCCCGATGTTGGTGGCAACCCCGAACGATTTGCGTGGATCACCCTTCCAACTCGTGGCGTACCATTTGCCACGTGAGGTGATGTAGGTTAGGTCCACATCGAACTTGGTGTTTAGTGGGGCTGCAGACACCTTGTTGCGCAGCTGAACAATCGCCTCATGGTGGCGCAGTTGCAGGATGTTGAAAACGCGCTGGCCGGTCTCGCGTTCCACACACGCTAGTTCGTCCACCAGTGCGGGCGTGGGGACCAGTGGCTTTTCGCAAATAACGTCGCAGCCTAGGCGCAAGCCTGCGGCAATGTGAGCGTGGTGTAGATGATTGGGGGAGCACACCACCACATAGTCCAGCGCTTGATGGGGTCGGCGGCGCAACGTCTGTGCGTGCTCGTAAAAGCACTCGAAGTCGGTGAAAAAATCAGCCTCAGGGGCCAGACTGTCGATAATGCCGACCGAGTCGTTGACATCAAAGGCTGCAGTTAAACAGTTGCCTGTGTCTTTGATGGCACGCATGTGGCGCGGGGCGATGTAGCCAGCGGCACCAATTAGTGCAAAGTTTTTCATGGGCTCAAAGTCGGTAGACGGTAAATCCTGCTTGTTTCAGCTCCTCGCGGTCATATAGTGACTTGATGTCAGCAATAACCGGCTTAGGATGGCGGCAGTAAGAGCGAAGCTGCTTGGCGCTCAAGGAGCGGTAGCTATTGTGTCCGACCGCAACGACAAGAGCGTCCACGGGATGGTCTTCGTCCACTATGCCCAGAGTCAGCTGGTATTCATGCTGAACCTCGGCCGCGTCGGCAATAGGGTCCGAAATGACCACCTCCACGCCCCAGGCTTTCAATTCGTTGACTAGGTCTACAACCTTGCTATTGCGAATATCTGGGCAGTTTTCCTTGAATGTGATGCCCATTACGCCAATCTTGCAGCGTGGAGCGTCCATGCTTGCCCGCAGCATTATTTTGATGATGTTGTGCGCCGCATAGCCAGCCATGTTGTCGTTGATGCGGCGGCCCGCCAGAATTATTTGTGGGTGATAACCCACTTGTTCAGCTTTATAGGTCAGATAGTAGGGATCTACACCGATGCAATGCCCGCCAACCAAGCCAGGCCGAAAAGGGACAAAGTTCCATTTGCTGCCCGCAGCTTCGAGCACTTCGAGCGTGTCAACCTCTAGGCGGTCGAACAATATCGAAAGCTCGTTCATCAAAGCGATGTTCAAGTCACGCTGCGTGTTCTCGATGACTTTGGCGGCTTCTGCCACCTTGATGCTGCGCGCTTTGTACGTGCCTGCCGTGATTATGCGACTGTAGAGTTGATCAACAGCCGCTGCGGCTTCGGGCGTGCTGCCACTGGTGATCTTGCGGATGCGCGTGAGTGTGTTGACCTTGTCACCCGGGTTGACGCGCTCCGGGCTGTAGCCACAGAAAAAATCGTGATTGAAGCGCAGTCCAGAAGATTCCTCCAGCACTGGCACACAGATTTCTTCGGTGACACCCGGGTAGACCGTTGACTCAAAAATCACCAAGGCGCCCGGGCGCATGGCGTGCCCTACGGTCTGACTCGCTTTGATCAACATCGACAAGTCGGGGCGCTTGGCATCGTCCACAGGCGTTGGGACTGTCACGATGTAGATATTGCAGCCTTCTAGATCTTTTGGACTTGAGCTGTATTGCAATTGCGTGGCAGCCTGCATTTGCTGCGCGCTTGTTTCTTGCGTTCGGTCGTAATCTGATTGCAGCTCAAGGATGCGTGGTTGGTGGACATCGAAACCTACGACCGGAAAATGCTTGCCAAACTCGACGGCTAGTGGCAAGCCCACGTAACCAAGACCGATGATGGCAATTCGGGGCTTTGTCGCGATAGAGGTCAGCATTGTGTTTTCACTAGATCTGGTTTGTAGCCTCTCACCAGCAAAGAGAGCGAGCGCTTCAGTGCTGCCTCGTCATTCGCATTGGCGGCTTCTTGTAGCGGCTGCAAGGCGGCTTGCAACTCCGACCACGGGCAGAATTCCTCGCGCGCACGCCTGATGCGCGGATGTGTGGTGGCGAGTGGGTTGTCACCGATAAGCAGTTCTTCATACAGTTTTTCACCAGGGCGTAGTCCAGTGAACTCTATGGCTATATCGCCCTGTGGGTGCTCTGCATCGCGCACTGTCAAGCCGGACAGAGCTACCATTCGCCTTGCCACATCAAGGATACGGATGGGTTCTCCCATGTCTAGGAGGAATAGATCACCGCCTTCCGCCATGGCGCCAGCCTGCAGCACAAGCTGCGCTGCCTCGGAAATGGTCATGAAATAGCGTGTCACCTCGGGATGGGTGACAGTCAGTGGGCCACCCGTCGTGATCTGGCGCCTGAAAAGGGGAATCACGCTACCGCTGGACCCCAGCACATTCCCAAAACGCACCATGGAGAGGCGCGTTGGACAGGACCAAGTGACGACTCCTTCCGGCAATACCTTGTCAAACGGCGGCAACTTACTGGCGGTGATGGCTTGCAGCACTTGCTCAGCCACGCGCTTGCTTGCTCCCATTACGTTTGTGGGGCGCACTGCCTTGTCAGTGGAAACAAGCACAAAGTTGCGCGCGCCATATTCAAGGGCTATTCGTACCATGTTGAGCGTTCCAAAGACGTTGTTCAGCACGCCTTCCCCTGCGTTAGCCTCCACCATAGGAACGTGCTTGTAGGCAGCTGCATGGTAAATTGAATCGGGTCGGTGTTTGCGGCAGATGTCAGCAATACGATGCGGGTTGACCACGCTGGCCAGCAGCGGCACCAGTTCGCACGTGTGGGTACCTTGATCGCGCAGCGCCTGCAGCTCGTGATGGACGGCATAAAGCGCGTATTCGCTGTGTTCCACAAGTAACAGCTTCGCAGGACCTTCGTTAACAATTTGGCGGCACAGTTCGCTCCCGATACTGCCTCCGGCCCCCGTGACAAGCACCACCTGACCAGCAAGACCGTTTCCAAGCAGATCGAGTAGGGGGGCTACAGACTCGCGCCCCAGCAGGTCTTCGATGTCCAACTCCTGGAAATCTGTCACGCTCACCCGACCACTGGCTAGATCGGACAGGCCTGGTAGTGTGCGCACGCGCACAGCCGCACTGCCAAGGCTTTGAATGATTTCATGTCTTCGCTGACGTGTGGTGCTGGGAAGCGCCAGTAGCACGTCAGTGACCTTAAGCTGTTGGATCAGCTCAGGCAAATTGTTGGGACTGCTCACGCGCACGCCGTTGATGGTGCTGCCGGCCTTATTGGGGTCATCGTCCAAGAATCCCATCAGCTGATATTGCCGCATGTTCTGCATGGCGGCAGCAGTTTGCGCGCCTGCGCTGCCGGCCCCATAAATCAGCAACCGATGAGACGTATTGCGCGGCTTGCCGGCCAGCCAGAACCAGCCCAGTGCGCGGCTGGAGCCCACCATCAAGAGCAAAATTATCGGTTGTAGTACGCCAACACTACGCGGCACCCCTTCCCATTGAGCTACCATCAAAATACTGAACAGTAAGGCTCCGTAGAGCGCTACGGCTCGTCCTGTGGTGATGAGCGCCGCAATTCCGGTATAGCGAAAGATAGCTCTATACAAGCCAGCGCGAATGAAGACGGGTAGCGCCAATGTCGGCCCCAAGCCATAAACCAACCATTGGAGCCCGGTGGGCCAATGTGGTGAATCTAGTCGCAGACTAAAAGCCAGCCACATGGCAATGAGGCTCGCGCAAAGGTCCAAGCTCACCACAAAAAACCGCTTGGCGGACCGTGGCCAAGAGAGGATGGCGCTTCGCATGGGGGTACTTAATGGCATGGATGATGGCGTTGCTTACGCGTTAGCAAGTGGCGCATGTTCATCGAGACTGCGCGATCCCCGTCCTCTCCAGCACATCCCCCACCAGTTCCAGGCGGACCAGGGGGTTGTCCAGCTCCATCAACCGCTGTTTCAGCTCCAGTGGCACTGGCAGCAGTTCGCACCATCGGTTCGCCACCCAGCCGCAATCGTCCAGTTGTGCTGCAGTGGGGGTGACCAAGTGGGGCATGTCTGGGTCGCGTACCTGCAGCGTGTGCAAGACCTGCGCCAATGCAGTTGACGCCTTTTTGAGATCGTCTGGAACCGGTACTGTCAGATCCTGTTCGACGTGATCGACGTCAGCAATCCAAAGGCCGTGCTGCAGGTGATGGCGTTGAGTGATGCGAAAACGCTGGCTACCACGGCATAACAGGGTGACCAGTCCGGGCTGGGGTGTCTCCAATTGCTCGATGATGGCCAGGGTACCGATGTCGTTGAAGCGTTCTTCTAGCGCTCCAGCTTGGCGCACTTCCTGGCCTTGGGTGAGTGCAACCACGCCGAAGGGGGCGCCTGTCCGGTGGCACTTGCGCACCATGTCCAGGTAGCGCACCTCAAACACCCTCAGAGCTAGCACTCCGTCCGGGAACAAGACAGAGCCCAGGGGGAAAAGCGGCAGGGACGACAAGGTGAGGGGTGGGGTCATGGGCGCGTGGATGCCTTCGCCCGCTATCATCCCATGACACCGTCGGCTTTTGCTGCACACCATTGTTTTTGTCTCATCCATGCTCTATCAGATCGCCTCTTTCCTGCTCGATGTTGTTGGCGGCTTGCTGACCGGAGCCTGCCTTTTGCGGCTGTACATGCAGTGGCAGCGGGTGCCGTTCTCCAACCCGGTCGGTGGGTTGGTGTTTGCGTTGTCCGACTGGCTGATCATGCCGCTGCGACGGGTGATCCCCCCTGCGGGGCGCTGGGATGTGTCCAGTCTGGTGGCTGCGATGCTGGTGCAGCTGGTGCAGTACGCGTTGTTGACCTTGCTGCTGGGTGCTGGCTCGGCATGGCCGTGGTTGCCCTGGCTGGCCTTGTTCGGGCTGCTGCGCGTGGCGGTCTCGGGGCTGATCGGCCTGCTGATTGTCTATGCCGTCCTGTCCTGGGTGCAGGGTGGCCGTTCACCGCTGGCGGATGTGATCGCGCGCCTGTGTGAACCCGTGTTGCGTCCTTTTCGGCGCGTCATTCCGCTGATGGGCGGCTTCGACCTGTCGCCATTGGTGGCGCTGGTGGCGCTGCAGGTCGTGATGATTGTTCTGGGTCATTTGCAGGCCAGTGTGATGCGTTAAGCATCCCAAAGGCCCGATGCGCTAGCCAAATATGCTCTGTTTGCTATTGAAAATATATCAATGGCGTGGTGAGGCCTCACTCAGTCCCCTTTTCGGGGACCGGGTATTTACATCACCGCGTCAGCAGGCAGTCGTTGCAGCATGGCCAAACTGCTGGCCACGGTGTTGCGCAGTTCGCGGCGGTCGCAGATGAAGTCCACCGCGCCCTTGGTTTGCAGGAACTCTGCACGCTGGAAGCCCTCGGGCAGGGTCACACGCACGGTGGATTCGATCACGCGCGGGCCAGCAAAGCCGATCAGCGCCTTGGGCTCGGCAATCACGATGTCGCCCACAAAGGCAAAACCTGCGCTCACGCCACCCATGGTGGGGTCGGTCAGCACACTGATGTAGGGCAGGCCCTTCTTGGCCAAGCGGGTCAGCGCTGCGTTGGTCTTGGCCATCTGCATGAGCGACAGCAGGCCTTCCTGCATGCGGGCGCCGCCGGTGGCGGTAAAGCAGATGAAGGGTACCTTTTGCTCGATGGCGGTTTCCACGCCACGCACAAATCGCTCGCCCACCACGGAGCCCATGGAGCCGCCCATGAAGTCGAACTCGAAGCAGGCGGCGACGACGTTGATGCTCTTGACCGCGCCGCCCATCACGATGAGGGCGTCGGTCTCGCCGGTGTTCTCCAGGGCTTCCTTCAGGCGCTCGGGGTACTTGCGGCTGTCCTTGAACTTGAGCGCGTCTACGGGCAGCACTTCCTGGCCGATTTCGTAGCGGCCTTCAGCATCCAGAAATGCGTCCAGTCGGGCGCGCGCACCGATGCGGTGGTGGTGGCTGCAGTGGGGGCACACATTCTGGTTGTGCTCCAGGTCGGCCTTGTAGAGCACCGTTTCGCAGCTCGGGCACTTGATCCACAGGCCTTCGGGCACCTGACGGCGCTCGGTGGGGTCGGTTTGCTGGATTTTGGCGGGCAGAAGTTTTTCGAGCCAGGACATGGTGTTCTCCTCTTCAGTGGCGCGTCCTGCTGCATAGCCTGTAGGCGTTTGCGGGGCAGGCCGGGTGTGAATCTGTCGGCGCACCCCACAGGATGCGCCGGGCTGCATTATGCGACTAGGCGTCCAGGGCCTTGCGGATGCCACGCAGGAAGTCGATGGTCAGGGGCACCACCTTGGCGTGCTCCTGGTCTTCAATCAACTGGATGATGCGGCTGCCGATGACCACGGCATCGGCCACCTTGCCAATGGCCTGGGCGGTGGCTGCGTCGCGGATGCCAAAGCCCACACCCACCGGGATGGTCACATGCTGGCGGATGCGGGGCAGCATCTGCTCCACGGCCGCCGTATCCAGCGCGCCGGAGCCGGTCACGCCCTTGAGCGACACGTAGTACACATAGCCGCTGGCTACGCGCGCCACCTGGGCCATGCGTTCGTCCGTGCTGGTGGGAGCCAGCAGGAAGATCAGGTCCATGCCGTGCGCGCGCAGGCTGGCAGCAAAAGCTTCGCATTCTTCGGGCGGGTAGTCCACGATGAGCACGCCGTCCACGCCCGCAGCGGCAGAGTCGCGCACAAACGCACCTTGGCCGTGCTTCTGGTCGTAGCGTTCCACAGGGTTGGCATAGCCCATCAACACCACTGGCGTGGTGCTGTTGCGCTTGCGGAACTCACGCACATGGTCGAGCACCTGCACCATGCCAATGCCCAGGCTGAGGGCTTTTTCACCCGCCTTCTGGATCACCGGGCCATCGGCCATGGGGTCGGAAAAGGGCACGCCCAGCTCGATCACGTCGGCACCGGCCTCGACCATGCCGTGCATGAGCGCGGGGGTGATGTCGGCGAACGGGAAACCGGCGGTCACATAAGGAATCAGCGCCTTGCGGCCCTGTGCTTGCAGGGCAGAAAAGGTGGATGCGATACGGCTCATTTATTTCACCACCTTGATGGGTTGCTCGCCGCCCTTGACGGACTGCCCCTGGCAGCTGGGTCGGCAGTAAAAGTCGGCGCCACTGAGATCGGCCACAGTACCAATGTCCTTGTCGCCCCGGCCCGAGAGGTTGACCAGGATCGACTGGTCTGGGCGCATGGTTTTGGCCAGCTTCATGGCGTAGGCCACGGCGTGACTGGATTCGAGTGCGGGGATGATGCCCTCGGTGCGGCACAGGTAGTGGAAGGCGTCCAGCGCTTCCTGGTCGGTGATGCCTACGTATTCGGCGCGGCCGATTTCCTGCAACCAGGCGTGCTCCGGGCCCACGCCGGGGTAGTCCAGGCCTGCGCTGATGCTATGGGTTTCGGTGATCTGGCCGTTGTCATCCTGCAGGATGAAGGTGCGGTTGCCGTGCAGTACACCCGCGCTGCCCTTTTGCAACGATGCCGAGTGTTTGCCCGACTCCAGGCCTTCGCCCGCAGCCTCCACGCCGATGAGGCGCGTTTTCTCGAAAGGGATGTAAGGGTGAAAGATGCCCATGGCATTGCTGCCACCACCCACGCACGCGATAACCGCATCGGGTTGGTCGCCCAGCACCTTTTGCTCGGCCAGCATGCTGGGCATTTGCTCAATGCATTCCTTGCCGATCACGCTCTGGAAGTCGCGCACCATCATGGGGTAGGGGTGCGGGCCCGCCACCGTGCCGATGATGTAGAAGGTGTTGTCCACGTTCGCCACCCAGTCGCGCATGGCGTCGTTCAGGGCGTCCTTCAAGGTCTTGCTGCCAGACTCCACGGGCACCACCGTAGCGCCCAGCAGTTTCATGCGGTACACGTTGGGGCTTTGGCGCTTCACGTCTTCGGCACCCATGTAAACAACGCATTCGAGCCCGTAGCGCGCGCAGATGGTGGCAGTGGCCACGCCGTGCTGGCCTGCACCCGTCTCGGCAATCACGCGGGGCTTGCCCATGCGCTTGGCCAGCATGGCTTGGCCGATCACGTTGTTGATCTTGTGCGCGCCTGTGTGGTTCAGGTCTTCGCGCTTGAGGTAGATCTGTGCGCCACCCATCTCGCGGCTGGTGCGCGCTGCATGGTAGATGGGGGAGGGGCGACCGACGAAGTGCTTGAGTTCGTAATGGAATTCGGCCAGAAATTCAGGGTCGTTCTGGTAGCGCGCGTAAGCCTCGCGCAGCTCCTGGATGGCGTGGGTCAGCGTTTCGCTGACGAAGCTGCCGCCATACTGGCCGAAATGGCCGGAAGCATCAGGTTGCTGATAGGAATTCATGGGGGTTCTTTGCAAGTTGTGCATCGGCCGCACGCACGGCGGCAACGAAGCGTTGGATCTTCACGGCGTCCTTGATGCCCTTGACGGGTTTGCCATCAGGACCATCGGCTTCGACGCCGGAACTGACATCAACCGCCAGCGAGAGACCCCGCGGGCGGACTTGCAAAATGCCATCGGTCACGTTTGCAGGCGTGAGTCCACCAGACAAAACGAGGTGAGAGCTGACGCTTGGTGGAAGGAGTGACCAATTGAATGCCTTGCCGCTGCCGCCAAACCCTTCGACATGGGCGTCGAGCAGGATGGCTTGGGCGTGAGAGTAATCGAGGGCGTATTTTACGAGGTCAAACTGCGCCGCTCCATCACCGAGGGGAATTCGGGCGGCTCGCAGGTAGGGGCGTGCCCCCTGGTGGGTGGCCGCCATGCAGTCCTGTGGCGTCTCATCACCATGGAATTGCACTGTAGCGCCAGCAATCATTGCACTGGCTGCTATTACATTAGGAGTGGATTCATTCACGAACAGCAGCACGGGCGTGACAAACGGCGGCAGGCGCCGTGCCAACTGCGCGGCCCGCCGGGGGGTGACCGACCGTGGGCTGGGGGCGTAGAGCACAAAACCCACCGCATCGGCGCCCGCAGCCACAGCTGCATCCACGTCTTCCTCGCGGGTCAGCCCGCAGATCTTGATGCGGGTGCGTACGTTGGCAGACGCCTGGAAAGGGGCGTGGAGGCGTTGACTGACGGCGGGGGCCGTTGTGGTCGGTGTAGTGGCCTGGTTCATGGAAGCCAATCATACGCAGCCGTGCGCTGGGGTAGCCCCCAGGCGGCGTCGTAGACGGGCCCTTGAAAGTACAACCCGTCTGGCGAGAATGTCGGCGCAGCCACCTTGCGGGACTGGGCTGCCAGCACCTCGGCCATCCATTCGGGAGGCTGCGTGCCCTGGCCGATGGTGATCAGGCAGCCCATGATGTTGCGGATCATGTGGTGCAAGAAGGCGTTGGCTTCGAATTCAAAACGCCAGTAACAGGGGCTCCAGCCCAGTTCGGGGTGCGGTGTGTCCGCCCCCCGTCGCACGATGTCGATGCGTTGCAAGGTCTTGACCGGGGTCTTGGCCTGGCAGGCGGACGCGCGAAACGAGGTGAAATCATGCTCGCCGATCAGGTAGTCGGCCGCCTGCCGCATGGCGTCATGGTCTAACGAGTGAAATACCCCCCCCCCCCCCCCCG
>NZ_JBWKYJ010000034.1:0-48631 GCF_059423685.1 Acidovorax sp. GW460-11-11-14-LB4
GCGCCGCTGCGAGGAAGGGGGTGGTGTCGTTCACCCACCGGATTTTAGGGCGGGGGCTGCGCAGGGGTATCGGGCTGAGGTGGGGCGTGATGGGGATAATGCGCCCACCTTTTTTCCGCGCCGCGCCCAGGCCCGCCTTTTCATGGAACTTGTCACTTTTCTCATCGACTTCATCCTGCATGTGGACAAGTATCTGGAGGCGTTTGTGCAGGCCTATGGCATGTGGGTGTACGCCCTGCTGTTTGCCATTGTGTTTGTCGAGACTGGCCTGGTGGTGATGCCGTTCTTGCCGGGCGACTCGCTGCTGTTCATCGTGGGCGCGCTGTGTGGTGCCGGCATGATGAGCTTTCCGCTGGCGTGCGCGGTGCTGCTGGCGGCGGCCATCTTGGGCGACCAGTGCAACTACTCCATCGGCCGTTACTTTGGTCCCAAGGTGTTCCAGTGGGAGGATTCGCGCTGGTTCAACCGCCGGGCGTTCAACCAGGCGCATGAGTTTTACGAGCGCTACGGTGGCATCACCATCGTGATTGCGCGTTTCATGCCCTTCATCCGCACGTTTGCGCCCTTCGTGGCGGGCGTGGCGGAAATGAATCGCGCCAAGTTCACCGCCTACAACGTGGGCGGGGCGCTGCTGTGGGTGCTGGGCATTGCCACGGCCGGGTACTTCTTCGGCAACTTTGCGTGGGTCAAGGAGAACCTGGACAAGATCATCTGGGCGATGATTTTTGTGCCGGGCCTGATCGCCATCTTTGGCGCCTGGCGCGCCGGGCGCCAGGCCCGCACAGCCTGACAGGCAGCGAATTTGCTACAAATAAAAGAGCGGCAGGCGCATGATTTACATGCGCCTGCCGCTCTTTTTATGCCCAGATCACCGCTGTGGGCGGGGAGGGAAGTCCCAGAGGCTTAACGGCGGTAAGGGCGGCGTTGGTCGCGGTCTTCGCCCACTTCATGGCCGATGAGGGCGCCGGCAGCGGCACCACCGATGGTGCCCACAGGGCCGCCGAAGATGGCGTTACCGGCAACGCCACCGACCACGGCGCCGACGCCAGTGCCGACCTGGGCGTTGGTGGGGTTGGATGCACAACCACCCAGTGCCAGGGCCGCAGTGCAGGTAGTCGCAAGAAGAATGTGACGGATGTTCATGGCGAGATTCCTTGATGGTTGTGGAGTCAGGCCGTGGTCCCCAATCCGCGGTAGCGGCTGAAGCTCGACCTGTGCCTCTACTGTGGCTGCCCGGCCGCGCGGTGGCTGTAGGCAGGCAAGGGTGCTGGGTGTAGGACAGGCGGCACAGGAGGAACTAAGGGTTTCCCTGCGCCTGTCGCTGTTGCCAACCGGGTTGCGCAGGCAGATCATTTCCTTGTCATACGAAACTTACACAAGGACACGCGATGACCCAGCACATCCAGCAAGCCGGCCGGGGCGGCGTGGGCACCCAGCTGACGGTGGCGCAGCAGATCGGGTTGATTGTGGGCGTGGCGGTGCTGGCGCTGGTGGTCGTCCTGGCGCTGAGCCTGGTGCGTGTGCAGCGCCTGGGGGCCACGGTGGATCAGCTGGCCACCGAGCAGGTGGAGCGGCTGCAACTGGCGCTGCGCTGGCGCAGCAACATCGCCGTCAATTCCACGCGTGTGTTCTCCATCGCCCAGACCGAGGGCGATGACCTCCAGAACTATTTCAAGGAGGCAGTGGCCGCCACCACCGCCGACACCAGCAAGGTGCAAAAGCGCTATACCGAGCTGGAAAACAGCCCGGAGGGCCTGCGCATCCAGGAAGAGCTGGCCACCATCCGCAAGTCGTACCTGGAGTCGCGCGACAAGTCGCTGGAGCTGAAAAAGGCGGGTGACATGGCCCAGGCGCGCGCCTATGCGCTGGGCACGTTTGCGCCAGTGCTGGACAAGTACAACGCCGTGGCCGACAAGATGGTGGATTACCAGGTGCGCCGCTCGGCCGAGCAGGCGGCCGAGGCGGCAGAGCTCATCCAGTCCTACCGCATGACCGTGCTGGTGGCGGGTTTGGCAGGGCTGGCGCTGCTGGTGGTGCTGTCGTGGGTGGTGGTGCAGCGCATCCGCCGCTCGCTGGGGGCGGTGAGCGCGGTGGCGCAGCGCATTGGCGAGGGTGACCTGTCCCAACCCATCGAGGTGCAAGGGCGTGGCGAGGTGGCCGAGATGATGCGTGCCATGCAGGGCATGCAGAGCTCGCTGGTGCGCATCGTGGGCGACGTGCGGCACAGCAGCGACAGCATTGCCACGGGCTCCAGCGAGATCGCGATGGGCAATGCCGACCTGAGCCAGCGCACCGAGGAACAGGCCAGCAACCTGGAGGAAACGGCTGCCTCCATGGAAGAGATCACCAGCACCGTGAAGAACAACGCCGACACCGCGCGCAAGGCGGCCACGCTGGCCGGCTCGGCTTCGCAGGCGGCGGTCAAGGGCGGCGAGGTGGTGGGCCAGGTGGTGACCACCATGCAGGTCATCTCGGCCGCGTCCCGAAAGATCACCGACATCATCAGCGTGATCGATGGCATTGCGTTCCAGACCAACATCCTGGCGCTGAACGCGGCGGTAGAGGCAGCCCGTGCCGGCGAGCAGGGCCGTGGGTTTGCGGTGGTGGCCAGCGAGGTGCGCAGCCTGGCCCAGCGCAGCGCCGAGGCGGCCAAGGAGATCAAGGCCCTGATCGGCGCCAGTGTGGAGAAGGTGGAGAACGGCACCCAGCTGGTGAGCAACGCCGGGCAGAGCATGGAAGACATCGTCGCCCAGGTGCAGCGGGTGAGCGACCTGATTGGCGAAATCTCCAGCGCCACGGGCGAGCAGACCATCGGCATCAGCCAGGTGGGCGAGGCGGTGATGCAGCTGGACCAGGTCACCCAGCAGAATGCGGCCCTGGTGGAGCAGAGCGCTGCGGCGGCCGACAGCCTCAAGCACCAGGCGGCGCGGTTGTCAGAGATCGTGAGCGTGTTCCGGCTGGGGCGCTGACCGCTTTCAGCGCCGCACGGTCTTCACCCCCCTCAGGCCTTCGAGGCCCGGAGTGCAAAGAAGCCAACGCAGCCAAAGAGGCCTCAGGTTTTCTCCGCAGGCTTGAGGCACATCGTCACCAGCAGTGACGCAGGTTCTACCGCCTTGAGCGAATGCAGCGCGCGCGGTGCCAGGTGCACAAAGTCGCCGGGATGCAATTGCTGCACGCCCAGCTCGCTCGCAAACTCCACCACGCCCTCGATGCACTGCACGGTGGCCTCGCCGGGCGTCTGGTGTTCTTTCATGGATTTGCCCACGGGCAGGACCACCCGCATGACTTCGAGCTGGCCGGCTTTGAGGACGGCGGTGGTGACGGTGTCGGCCAGTCGTGCTCCCAGGGGACGCACGCTGACGATCTGACCAGACTGGGCGTGGGGCAGGGCCATGGCAGTTCTCCTTGCTGGCCAAGGCGCGGTGCGCGCCCGGCCGATGCAGGCTACTGTGCCTGCAGTTGGCAGTGCGCGCAAGGTGGGCTGGCCGTCCCGCGCGCTATGTCCCTGCCTGCCTACACCGACCGGCTGCGCGCCAGTGGCGGGTTCTTGGCGAAGTAGCGCGTGATGCCGCGCATCAGCGCGTCGGCCAGCTGCTCCTGGTAGGCGCTGCTGCGCAGGCGCTTTTCTTCTTCGGGGTTGCTGATGAACGCGGTTTCGACCAGCACGCTCGGGATGTCGGGCGCCTTCAGCACCGCAAAGCCCGCCTGCTCCACGCGCGGTTTGTGCAGCTTGCCCACGTTACCGATCTCCCCCAGCAGCACGGTGCCGAGCTTGAGGCTGTCGTTGATCTGCGCGGTGGTGCTCATGTCCAGCAGCGCGCGCTGCACGTGCTGGTCCTTGGACTGCACGTTGATGCCGCCCACCAGGTCGGCCTGGTTCTCCTTGTTGGCCAGCCAGCGGGCTGCGGTGCTGGAGGCCCCGCCCTGGCTCAGCGCAAACACGCTGGCGCCACGGGCCTCGGGCGTGGTGAAGGCGTCGGCATGGATGGAGACAAACAGGTCGGCCTGCACGCGCCGGGCTTTTTGCACGCGGGTGCCCAGGGGCACAAAGTAATCGCCGTCGCGCGTGAGGTAGGCGCGCATGGGGTTGCCACCCACGGTGGTGGCGTTGATGCGGTCGCGCAGCAGGTGGGCCACGCGCAGCACCACGTCTTTTTCGCGGGTGCCGGAGGGGCCAATGGCGCCGGGGTCTTCGCCCCCGTGGCCAGGGTCGAGTGCCACGATGATGATGCGGTCGGTCTCGGTGGCTGTGGGGCGGTTGCCAGGTCGTGAGGGCGCGGCAGGGGCGGCGCTGGGCGCGGGTGCTGCGGCCACCACGGGCGGCTGGGCTGTGGTGCCGGACTGCGCGGGGCCATTGGCGCGCTGTGCGATCAGGTCGCCCAGCGGGTCGTGCTCTGCGGCGCGGGCTGCGGCCGGTGCGGGCGACGGCGCAGGCGTGGCGGCCGGGCCGCTGGCATCGCGCAGGCGCTCGGCAATCAGTGCCTCCAGCGGGTCCACGGGCGCTGCGGGGTACAGGTCAAACACCAGCCGGTGGCGGTAGGCGGCCACGGGCGGCAGGGTGAACACCTGCGGCATGGCGGGCTGCTTGAGGTCCACCACCAGGCGCACCACACCCGGTGCGTTCTGGCCCACGCGGATGCCCGCGATGTTGGGGTCGTCGGGTTTGACCTTGGCCACCAGTTCGCGCAGCTCGGGGCTCAGGTCGATGCCCTCGATGTCCACCGCCAGGCGCGGCGGCGAGGTCACGAAGAACTGCTTGGCCACCAGCGCGCCATCGGACTCGATGGTCACCCGCGAGTATTCGGGTGCGGGCCAGACGCGCACGGCCACGATGGTGGCGCCGCGTGCAATCTGCTGTGCGCCCAGCAGCAGCACCAGGCTGCTGGCGCGCAGCACGGCACGGCGCGATGGCTGGGAAGCGGCGTGGCGGTCGGGCAGGGTGGGTTCGTTCACGGTGTCTCAGAGAGCTTGCAGCAGGCTGCGCCCCGTGGCGGTGGGGGCATGCAGCGTGACCTTCCTTTCGGTGTCATCCATTGCTTCAATGTGGATAGCAAGGTCTGCAAGCGGGGTAAGCGCTGCGGCCTTTTCCGGCCATTCTGCCACCTTGAGACCGGGGTTGGCAAAAATGTCCCTGAAACCGGCGTCTTCCCACTCGCGCGGATCGTCAAAACGGTAGAAGTCGAAGTGCCAGATCGAGAGACCCGGCGCCTCGTGGGGCTCCACCACCGCGTAGGTGGGGCTCTTGATGCGGCCCTGCACGCCCAGCGCGCGCAGCAGGTGGCGCACCAGGGTGGTCTTGCCCGCGCCCAGGTCGCCGTGCAGGGTCACGAAGGCGTTGGCCAGCAGGGGCTGGGCGGCCAGGCGCTGGGCAAAGGCGGCGGTGTCTTCCTCGCTGTGCCAGGTGAAATGGCGCGTGGCTTTGGCCGCAGCATCGGTGCCGCTTTCTACAATCTGGCCGGTATGTGGTGCAACAGTCAACTCGTTCCTCAAATGCAGGAGTGGGCCCGCGAGCTGGGATTTTCCCAAATCGGCGTGGCGGGGGTGGACTTGTCTGCGGCCGAGCCGGGTCTTGCGGCCTGGCTGGCGCAGGGGTTCCATGGTGACATGCATTACATGGCATCCCACGGCATGAAGCGCGCGCGCCCGGCCGAGCTGGTGCCCGGCACCGTGAGTGTGATCACGGCGCGCATGGATTATTTGCCGCGCGATACGGCCAGGGATGCGCCCGGGGGCTGGCAGGCGGCCGAACTCTCACGCCTGCAGCGCCCGCACGAGGGCATCGTCTCCGTCTACGCCCGGGGCCGGGACTACCACAAGGTGCTGCGCGCCCGGCTGCAAAAGCTCAGCGACCGCATCGCCGAGGCCATCGGCCCGTTTGGCCACCGCGTGTTCACCGACTCCGCGCCGGTGCTGGAGGCCGAGCTGGCCGCGCGCAGCGGCCAGGGCTGGCGCGGCAAGCACACGCTGGTGCTCAACCGCGAGGCGGGGTCCATGTTCTTTCTGGGCGAGATTTATGTGGACATGGCGCTGCCCCAGAGCGAGCCCGTCACCCCACACTGCGGCAGCTGCAGCGCGTGCATCGACATCTGCCCCACACAGGCCATCGTCGCGCCGCACCGCGTTGACGCGCGGCGCTGCATTTCGTACCTCACCATCGAACACGCCGGGCCCATCCCTGTGGAGCTGCGTCCGCTGATGGGCAACCGCATCTATGGCTGCGACGACTGCCAGCTGATTTGCCCCTGGAACAAGTTTGCGCAGGTCAGCCGCCTGCCCGATTTTGACGAGCGCAAGGGGCTGTCGGGCCAGCAGCTGGTGCACCTGTTTGCGTGGGACGAAGCCACCTTTTTGCGCATGACCGAGGGCGGCCCCATCCGCCGCATCGGCCATGAGCGCTGGCTCCGCAATGTGGCCGTGGCGCTGGGCAATGCGCTGCGTGCCACGGGCGATGGGGCCTTGCGCGCTGCGCTGCAGTCGCGGGCCGAGGATGCCAGCGCGCTGGTGCGGGAGCATGTGGCCTGGGCTCTGGACGCTGCTTGAGGGCGTTTTTGGAAGAAATTGCTTGGTAGCGCTAGTGCAATATTCCTTGGTAGCTATCAAAATAGGAGTGTCCGCCGTTGCTCCGGGTCCTCACTGCACCAGCAGCCCCGTCTGCCGCAAGGTGCCCACCAGCCCCTGGGCGAACTCCGCATATCCGGCAGCATTGGCGTGGATCTGGTCCGACCGCAACCGCTCTTGCGCCAGCACGCTCGACCAGCCTTTGGCATGCAGCGGGATCTTCAGCTCTTCGGCAATCTCTTCGTACAGCGGGTGGTCGCTCAGGCGGCCGGCAGCGGCCATGAGCGACAGCTCCGGCACAGCCACCAGCAGCACCTGGGCGCCGCTGGCCCGTGCCTCGGTGCAGATGCGCAGGATGTTGGTGCGCGCGGTGGCAGCACTCTGGCGCCGCAAAAAATCATTGCCGCCAATGCCCACGATGACCAGCGCGGGCTGGTGCTGTTGCAACAGGCCCGGCAGGCGCGCAAGCGCCTGGGCCGAGGTGTCGCCCGACACACCGCCGTTGACCACCTTCCAGCCCGTCAGGCGCGCCAGTTCGGCGGGGTAGGCGGTGTCGGCCGAGGCTCCCACGCCCGATGTGAGCGAGTCGCCCAGCGCCAGCACCGTGGCGCCCGGCGGCACCGCCTGGGCACGCGGCGGTTTGCGGCCGCAGGCGACCAGACCCAAAGCGGCGACCAGACTGGCGCCCAGCAGCCGCCTGCGGTTCAGGCCCCGGCTCATCGCAGCACCCCCAGCGCAAACGGCAGGCTCACGATGCCCAGCAAGGTGGACAGCGTGACCAGCCCCGCCACATACGGCCCGTTGTAGCCCATGCGCGCCGCCAGCACATAGCAGGTCGATGCCGTGGGCAAGGCTGCAAACGCCAGCAGCACCGTGGTCTGCACGGCATCGAGCCCGAACATGCGGGCCATGCCAAATGCCACGAGCGGCTGCACCAGGTGGCGGATGGCCAGCACCGACACGCTCAGCGTCTTGCCCCGCGTGAGCAGGCCAAACTGCAGCCCCGCGCCGGCCGCCATCAGGCCCAGCGCGAGCGACGCAGCGCTGATGCGGCTGACCGTGGGCACTGCCCATTCGGGGATCTGAAAGCCCAGCAGATTGGCCACCAGCCCCGAGGCGGTGGCGATGATCAGCGGGTTGCGCAACAGCTCGCGCGCAAAGCTGTGCTGCCCGTGCCGGGCCATGGGCCACACCGCAGCCACATTGAACAGCGGCACACACACGCCGATCAGCACCGCAATCATCAGCAGGCCCTGGGTGCCTGCCAGCCGCTCGGCAATCGCCAGGCCAATGAAGGAGTTGAAGCGGAACGCCACCTGCGCGCTGGCCGCATGGTCGCGCACATCAATGTGCTTGCCCACCCAGGGCCAGTGCGGCAGGCTGTAGGCCAGAGCGATGCCGATCACGCCCGACAGCATGCCCGCCCCGATCAGCCCCGACGCGGCGCCAATATCCATCGGGCTTTTGACGATGGACTGGAACAGCAGAACCGGGAACAGCAGGTAGTACACCAGGCTCTCCACCGGCTGCCAGACCGAGCGGTTCAGGGCGGTGTACCGGCAGATCAGGTAGCCCAGGAAGATGAGTGAAAAGTCGGGGAGCAGAAGTTGGGCGTAGTTCACACACCGAGAATACTTGATGCATGGCAAGCCGCCCGGGGGCTCCCGGCAGGCTGAATGGGGCAGGGGGACTGCCCACCCCCACTTTGTTTCTAGGGTTAGCCCTTATGTGGAATCCGCAGGGCGGTTTGGCGTGCGTTGGGCATACCATCTGCGCTGTTTGTTGTTACCCCGCACGAAGGAGATTTCCATGCATCGTCGTCAATGGCTTGCGCTGACCGTACTGGCTGCCGCAGCTGGATCGGCTGCCGCACAAGGCTACCCCAACAAGGTGATCCGGCTGGTGGTGCCCTTTGCACCCGGTGGCACCACCGACATCATTGCGCGCGTGATCGCCGAGCCCCTGGGCCGCGTGCTTGGCCAAAGCGTGATCGTGGACAACAAGGCCGGTGGCGGCGGCATTGTGGGTGCGGCCGAACTCGCCCGTGCCACGGCCGACGGCTACACGCTGGGCGTGGCCACTGTGTCCACCACCGCAGCCAACCCCGCCATCAACCCCAAGACGCCGTACAACCCGCTGACGGACTTCTCGCCCATCATCAACATTGCGGCCACCCCCAACATCATTGCGGTGAACCCCAGCTTCCCGGCCAAGGACTACAAGGCGTTCGTGGCGGAACTCAAGAAGTCGCCTGGCAAGTATTCGTACTCGTCGTCCGGCACGGGCGGCATCGGCCACCTGCAGATGGAGCTGTACAAGAACCTCTCGGGCACCTTTGTGACCCACATCCCCTACCGCGGCGCGGGCCCGGCCCTGAACGACACCGTGGCCGGCCAGGTGCCCATGATTTTTGACAACCTGCCCTCGGCGCTGCCCTTCATCAAGGAAAACCGCCTGGTGCCCATCGTCGTTGCAGCGCCCCAGCGCGTGGCAGCCCTGCCCAATGTGCCCACCTTCAAGGAACTGGGCCTGGAGCCGGTGAACCGCATGGCCTACTACGGCATCGTGGGCCCCAAGGGTCTGCCCAAGGATGTGGTGGACAAGATCAACGCCGGTGTGCGCAAGGCCCTGGAAGACCCGGCCGTGAAGAAGCGCATCGAAGACACGGGCTCGCTCGTGATCGGCAACACGCCCGAGCAGTTTGCCGAGCAGATCAAGGCCGAGTTCGCGGTCTACAAGGATGTGGTCGTCAAGCAGAAGCTGACGCTGGAATAAAAGCCACCGCCTCCGTCCCCAGCCGCCTTCGGGCGGCTTTTTTGTGCCCGTGGAGTCGAATGCCCGCGATGCGTGCTATGGTTTTTGGATGCTTGCTCCCAGTCTGAACGCCATCGACACCTTTGTGGACGCCCTGTGGCTGGAAGATGGCCTGTCGCGCAACACGCTGGCCGCTTACCGGCGCGACCTGACGCTGTATGCGCAGTGGCTGGCCGACCAGCAGCCCGCCCTGGCGCTGGACGACACGGCCGAACACCACCTGCAGGCCTACTTTGCCGCCCGCCATGCGCAGACCCGCGCCACTTCGGCCAACCGGCGCCTCACGGTGTTGCGCCGCTACTTTCACTGGGCGCTGCGCGAGCGGCGCATCACCGCCGACCCCACGGTGCGGCTGCAGGCTGCGCGCCAGCCGCTGCGTGTGCCCAAGACCCTGTCGCAGGCGCAGGTGGAGACGCTGCTGAACGCGCCCGACCTGGGCAATCCCCTGGGCCTGCGCGACCGCACCATGCTGGAGCTGATGTACGCCAGCGGCCTGCGCGTGACCGAGCTGGTCACGCTCAAGACCTACCAGGTCGGCCTGAACGAAGGCGTGCTGCGCGTGATGGGCAAGGGCAGCAAGGAGCGCCTGGTGCCGTTTGGCGAAGAGGCCCGTGCCTGGCTGGAGCGCTATCTGAACGAGGCCCGCAGCGCCATCCTGGGCGGGCAGCAGACCGACGACCTGTTCGTCACCCAGCGCGGCAGCGGCATGACGCGCGTGATGTTCTGGGTCATTGTGAAGAAGTGGGCGCAGGTGGCGGGCATCACGGTGCCGTCGTCGCCCCACACGCTGCGCCACGCGTTTGCCACGCACCTGCTCAACCACGGCGCCGACCTGCGCGTGGTGCAGCTGCTGCTGGGCCATGCGGATATCTCCACCACCACCATCTACACCCACGTGGCGCGCGAGCGGCTCAAGTCCCTGCACGCGCAGCATCACCCCCGTGGATAGCGTGCAACACCACACTGGCGTGGGCTGAGCGGCGCGCCAGACCGGTTTTCCCACACCACAACAAGGAGACATTGCATGAAAAAACTCATCACCAGCGCACTGCTGCTGGGGGCTGCCACCCTGGCCATGGCGCAGGCCTGGCCCACGGCCAAGCCCATCCGCCTCATCGTGGGGTACCCGCCGGGCGGCGGCATCGACTTTGCCGCGCGCACCGTGCAGGTGCCGCTGCAGGAGCTTCTCAAGCAGCAGATCGTGGTGGACTACAAGCCCGGTGCCGGCGGCATGCTGGCGGCGACCGAGCTGACCCGGGCCGCGCCCGATGGCTACACGTTGCTGCTGGCCAATACCGGCCCGTTCGCTATCGCACCGTACTTGCAGCGCAAGATGCCGTACGACCCGCTCAAGCAATTCAGCTACATCGGCCAGATCAGCCAGGGCAGCTACATCGCGGTCACCCGGCCGGACCACCCTGCCAAGGACCTCAAGGAATGGGTGGCATGGGCCAAGGCCAACGCTGGCAAGGTGAACTTCGCATCGGGCGGTGCGGGCACCTCCACCCACCTGAATGGCGAGCTGATGAACCAGGCGACCGGGCTGGACGTGACGCATGTGCCCTACAAAGGCAGTGCCCCGGCTGTGCAGGACTTGATCGGCGGACAGACGCAGTTGCTGATCGATGCAGGGCCGGTGCTGCTGCCGCAGGTCAAGGGCGGCAAGCTGAAGGCGCTGGCAGTGACGGGCCCACGCCGCGACCCGCAGTTGCCCGACGTGCCAACGGTCGCTGAACTTGGGCTCGGCGGCATGGAATCCGTCGGCTTCCAGGGGCTGGTGGGCCCCGCAGGCATGCCCAAGGAAGTGGTGGACAAGCTGGCGGCCGAACTGGCCAAGGTGCTGGCACAAGCGGAGGTGAAGGCCAAGTTCGCGTCCACAGGTTCGGAGGTACATTCCCTGGGACCCACGGAATTCTTCGGCTTTGTGAAGGGCGAGAACGACAAGTGGGCCAAGCTGATCCGCGAGCGCAAGCTCGAACTGGATTGACGGGCTGACCTGACGGCTGCCCATCGAACTCCTCACCATTGGCTCTCACCATGAATCTGCTTTTTTCTCGCCGCCAGTGGGTGGCCGCTGCTGCTGTCGCCCTCGTGGTCTCTCCCGTCGTGGCTTCGGCCCAGGCGTGGCCCGCCAAACCCATCCGCATCATCGTGGCCTACCCGGCAGGGGGCGTGAGCGACAACATCGCCCGCGCGCTGGCCGACAAGCTGGCGGTGCAGCTGGGCACCCCTGTGGTCGTTGAAAACAAGGCGGGCGCCAGTGGCAGCCTGGGCGTGGACGCGGTGGCCAAAGCCGCGCCGGACGGCTACACGCTGGGCTTTGCAGCGGTCAGTCCCCTGGCGCTCAACCCGCACCTGGGCAAGTCCCCTTTCGATCCGCAGAAGGACATTGCGCCCGTGGTCAGCGTGATGTATTCGCCCGTGCTGCTGCTGGGCACGCCGGCGAGCCGTGCGACCGACTTCAAGGACCTGATCGCGCGTGCGCGGGCCCAGCCCGGCACGGTGCGATGGGCCACGTCGGGGCAGGCGTCGCTGGGGCACATCATGCTGGAGCAGATCCAGTCGGTGGCCCAGGTGCAGATCACGCACATCCCGTACAAAGGCGGCGGGCAGCAGATGAACGACGCGCTGGGCGGGCAGTTTGAGGTGCTATCGACCAACGCCGGCCCAGCGGTGCTGCAGCACATCCAGGCGGGCAAGCTCAAGCCGCTGGCGGTGGGGGCTCCGGCGCGGCTGGATTCGCTGCCGCAGGTGCCCACGCTCTCCGAGCTGGGTCAGCCTGCAGCCAATCTCTCGTCCCTGTTTGGCCTCTATGCCCCGGCGCAGACGCCCAAGACGGTCATCACACGCATCAATACCGAGGTGAACAAGGCGTTGGCCCTGCCGGACATTCGCGCCAAGCTCGATGCCACCGACAACGTGCCCACGGGCGGCACCACGGCCGAGTTCGCGCGCCAGATTGCGCTGGAGTCCGAAAATAACGCGCGCATCATCCGCGCGGCAGGAATTCAGGGCAACTGACCGTGTGCAGGGGTTGAGCCCCAGAAACGCCACAGGCCCTGTCAAAGCAGGGCCTGTGGCTTTTTAAGGGGAAAGGCGGGACTATTCTTCGTTCAGGCTCTCGGCCCAGGTCAGCGCCTGCAGGTGGGCCCAGTTCACCTGGCGGTTGGACAGGTGCAGCGCATCGGCGTTCTTGGCAAAGGCCACTTCATCGCCGCTTTCGCAGGCCTTGGTCAGCTCCAGGAACGGGGCAAACACGCCGGTGCCACGCAGCAGGGCGTCCATCACGGGTTCGGGCAGGGCCACGGACTCCAGCGCCTTTTCGAGCGGCACGCCCAGCATGGTGTCCAGCAGCGAGAACACGCCCACGACGAAAGCGTTGTCGCATTCTTCGGGCGGCAGCAGCTCGGCGGCCAGCAGCTCCATCAGGCGGCCGCGCACCACGGCAGTCTGGCCCACGGCCGGTGGCGCTCCACCCGCACGCGAGGTGGTCATCAAGAGGGCTGCCCAGCGGAACAGCTTTTTCAGCCCCAGGATCATCACCGCATGGCGGAACGAGGTGATCTCGCACGACAGGCCAAAACCCGACGAGTTGATGAAACGCAGCAGGTTGAAAGACAGGGTGGGGTCTTTCTTGAGCAGGTCTTCGATCTCCGCCGTGCTGGCCTGTTTGCGCACGAGGTTGATGAGCTGGATGATGGTGGCCTGCGAGGGGCGGATGGTGGTGGCCTTGACCAGCGAGGGATGCGCAAACCAGTAGCCCTGGAACAGCTTGACGCCCAGATCGCGCATCAGCTCGTATTGCGCAGCCGTTTCGACCTTTTCGGCCACCAGCGTGGCCTTGCTGTGGGTTGTGGCAAATTTGACCAGGGGGGCCGCCAGCTCGGGCTTGAAGGCCTGCATGTCCAGCTTGATGAACGCCGCCATCGGCAGCCAGCTGGTGTAGGCGCGCTTGAGGGCCTGCTGGTCAAACGCGAGGCGAAAGCCGCGTGTGCGCAACGCCTCCAGCGTGGGAACGCGGCCTTCGATTTCTTCGGGGGTGGCGCTGTCGGGCAGCGGTGGCACCTCCAGCACCACCTTTTCGGGGTGGATCAGCTCCAGGTGGCCGCCCGAGAGGCTGTCGTGCGTGCAGTTGATGAACACTGTCTTCTTGCCGACCAGGGCCTCGGTGCCCGCGTAGGACAGGGCATTGAACAGCAGGGCTGCATCGCTGGCGGCGGTGTGTGAGTCGGACGCGGTGGAGCGGTCGAACAGCTCGTAGCCATAGACCGCGCGGCTTTCGTCCACGATGGCCTGGCGCGCAATGATGGCAAGGTTCTCGTCCACGGGATCGACCACAGGCGCCGCGGCGTCCGGGGTGTCTTGTTCGGGTGTGCTCGACATGGGGTCCACTGAAATGAAGGGCTGACGATCATTCTAGACCGCCGGGCGTTGGCAGAGAACCAAAGTCTGACCGGGGGCCGCCAGCGTGGCGGCGGTAGCTGTCAGTCGCTGATGTGGTCGGCCCAGGCCAGCGCCTGCAGGTGGGCGAAGTTGATCTGCTGGCTGGTCAGGTGCAGCAGGCCGGCAGCGCGGTCAAACACGGCGTCGTCGCTGGACTCGCAGGCCTCGGCCAGGGTCAGCAGGTCACCCAGGAAGCCTTCGCGCCGCAGCAGCGCGGCCGCCACGGGTTCGGGCACGTTGAGCAGGCCAATGGCCGACTCCATGGGCATGGAGAGCATCACATCCAGCAACGAGAAGATGCCCACCACAAAGGCCTGGTCGGCTTCCTCGGGGGGCAGTGTCTCCAGTGCCAGCAGCTCCATCAGGCGCCCGCGCACCACGGCGGTGTGGCCCACAGACGACGGCGTGCCGTTGTTGCGCGACGCGGTCAGCAGCAGCGCCGCCCAGCGGAACAGCTTTTTCAGGCCCATGAGCATCACGGCCTGGCGGAAGGAGGTGATCTCGCGCGACAGGCCAAAGCCGGCGGAGTTGATGAGGCGCATCAGGTTGAAGGCCAGGCCCGCATCCTTCTTGAGCACCTCTTCGATCTCGTCGGTGCTGGCCTGTTTGCGCACCTGGTTGATCAGCTCGATGATGCTGGCCTGCGACGGCGTGAGCAGCTTGGTCTCGACCAGGGCAGGGCGGGCAAACCAGTAGCCCTGGAACAGCTGCACCCCCTGGCTGGACACCATGTCGTACTGCTGGGCCGTCTCCACCTTCTCGGCGATCAGTTCGGCCTTGCAGTGGCGGCCCGCGTAGCTGATCAGCACCGCGAGCTGGTCAGGTGCCAGCACCGACAGGTCCAGCTTGATGTAGTCCGCCAGCGGCAGCCACGGCGCATACGCCGACTGCAGCACCGTGTGGTTGAAGGCCAGGTGAAAGCCCCGGTCGCGCAGCTCGGTCAGGATCGGCAGGCGCGTGGCGACCTCTTCGGCGGCCGCATGGCCCAGGGGCGGAATCTCCAGCACCACCTTGTCGGGGTCCACCAGCTCCAGGTGGCCGCCCGACAGGCTTTCATGGGTGCAGTTGACGAAGATCAGCTTCTTGCCCACCAGCTCCTCGGTGCCGGCGTGCGACAGGGCGGTGAACACCAGGATCACGTCGGTGGCGGCCGTGTGGGCGGCGCCGCTGCGCGAGCGGTTGAACAGCTCGTAGCCCACCACCACCTGCTGCGCGTTCACGATGGCTTGGCGCGCAATCATGGCGACCGACGATTGGTTGCCCGGCGGTGGCGCGGGCGGTGTGCCAGGAGTGAAGGCTTGGGTCATGGGCGTGGGCTTGGTGTTCTTGAAAGAGGGTGCGCTGGCGCGCTGGGGGCATCGCCAAGAATTGTAGGAGCCATCGTATTCCCCTCAGATCGTCAACACATGGCTTGGTGATTAGGCCTGCTGCAGCCAGCGCAGTTCGGCGTCGCTGAAACCGGCGCTGCGTCGCGCCGACTCATTGAACGGTGGCTTCAGGCGGGGGGCTTCGTACCGCTGCACCAGCGTGCCGTAGAGGGTTTCCGGGTCCTGGCCCGCGCGCTCGCACAGCCAGCGGTACCAGTGGTTGCCGATGGCGACATGCCCCACCTCGTCGTGCAGGATCACGTCCAGGATGGCAACGGCGGCCAGGGCGTCGGGCGTGCCCACCTGGCGCAGCTTGGCCTGGATCTGCGGCGTGGCGTCGAGCCCCCGGGCTTCCAGCGTGCGAGGCACCAGGGCCATGCGGGCCAGCACGTCGTGCCGGGTTTTCTCGCACATGGTCCACAGCCCCTGGTGGGCCGGGAAGTCCCCATAGTCGTGGCCCTGGCTGCGCAGGTGGTCGCGCAGCAGCCTGAAGTGCTTGGCCTCTTCGGCCGCCACGCGCATCCAGTCCTGGTAGTAGGTGCGGGGCATATCGTCAAACCGCCACACGGCGTCCAGCGCCAGGTTGATGGCGTTGAACTCGATGTGGGCGATGGCGTGGATGAGGATGGCCCGGCCCTCGGGGGTGGCGGGCGACCGGCGGGCCACCTGGGTGTGGCGCAGCAGTTCGGGGCGCTCGGGACGGCCGGGCAGGGCGTCGGGGTCGGTGGGGGCCGAAGGGGCAGTATCTGCTATCGAAAGCGTAGCTGCTTGGGCATACAGGTCTAGCGCTGCAGCCGCTTTTTGTTCGGGGTCTGCCAGGCACAAGACCTGCAGTGCACGGTGGCGAAGCTCCATCCTTACAATTCTAGGCCTTGCCATCGGCACCAAGGCTTGCGCTTTGTAACGATTGGCGACCTCTCAGGGCGCGCCATGGCGTGCCGCTTCTTTTGTTTCAGCGGAGTGGGTGCATGGCAATTTACGAACTCGACGGTGTGGCTCCCCAAGTGGCGGCGTCGGCATGGGTGGCCGACAGCGCGCAGGTGATGGGCAATGTGGTGCTGGGTGAAGACGCCAGCGTGTGGTTTGGCACCGTGGTGCGCGGCGACACCGAGAGCATCACCATCGGCGCAGGCTCCAACATCCAGGACGCGAGCGTGCTGCACGCCGACATCGGCAAGCCCCTGGTGGTGGGCGAGCGGGTGACGGTGGGCCACCAGGTCATGCTGCACGGCTGCACCATCGGCGACGAATCGCTGATCGGCATTGGCGCTGTGGTGCTCAACGGCGCCAAGATCGGCAAGAACTGCCTGGTGGGCGCGGGTGCGCTGGTCACCGAGGGCAAGGAGTTCCCCGATGGCTCCATGATCATCGGCAGCCCGGCCAAGGCCGTGCGTGAACTCACCCCTGAGCAGATCGAAGGCCTGCGCCAGAGCGCCCAGCACTACATCGACAATGCGCGCCGCTTCCAACACGGCTTGCACAAGATCGGCTGAACGCCGCCCACTGGCGCTCGCTGCTGCTATTTTTCTCCTGGAATCCCTGCGTGTCTGAACTCCACAAGTTTCTTTTCGATGGCCTGCCCGTGCGCGGCATGATCGTGCGCCTCACCGATGCCTGGACCGAGATCCTGAAACGCCGGGCGGGCAACACCGCCACCGGCGCCTATCCCGCCCCCGTGAGCGAGCTGCTGGGCGAGATGGCGGCCGCCGGCGTGCTGATGCAGTCCAACATCAAGTTCAACGGCGCGCTGGTGCTGCAGGTGTTTGGTGATGGCCCCGTCAAATTGGCCGTGGCCGAGGTGCAGTCGGACCTGAGCCTGCGCGCTACAGCTACCGTGAATGGCGAGGTGCTGCCGGACGCGAAGCTGAGCCAGATGGTCAATGTGGGCGGCGGTGGCCGCTGCGCCATCACCCTGGACCCCAAGGACCGCCACCCCGGTCAGCAGCCCTACCAGGGCGTGGTGCCTCTGCACGGCGACCACCACGAAAAGCTGGAGCGTCTGTCGGACGTGCTGCAGCATTACATGCTGCAGTCCGAGCAGCTCGACACCATTCTGGTGCTCGGCGCTAACGACCAGGTGGCGGCAGGCCTCTTGATCCAGCGCATGCCCATCAAGGGCGAGGGCAATCTGGCCGCGGGCCTCTCGCACCGCGAGAACGAAGACCAGATCGGCCACAACGAGGACTACAACCGCATTGCGCACCTGGCTGCCAGCCTGACCCGCGAAGAACTGCTGACGCTGGACGTGGACACCATCCTGCGCCGCCTGTTCTGGGAAGAAAAGTTGCTGCGCTTTGAACCCCAGCAGGGCGCCAGCGGCCCGCGTTTTGCCTGCACCTGCAGCCGCGAGCGCGTGAGCAACATGCTGCGCAACCTGGGCGCTGAAGAGGCCGAGAGCATCCTCGCCGAGCGCGACGACATCGAAGTGGGTTGCGAGTTCTGCGGCCAGCAGTACCGGTTTGATGCCGTGGATGCTGCGCAGATTTTTGTCTCGCCCGCCGCTGCTCAGCCCCCGGGGCCCACAGGCATCCAGTAGCCGTCTGCAGCCTCCATCGGGCGCGGTGGTCGGCTGACCATCGTTGACAATCGCCCCCGCCATCCCCGCCTAAGATTCCTGGGTCACCCTGCAGCAGCGCCTGTCGCTGCGAGGGGCCGGCGCACAAGGTTCGATCGCAAGGCCTGTGTGCGTTCAAGCGATCACATCCGGTCGCGCAGGAAATGAACGAGGGGTGTCATGCAGTTTCTTCGCCGTGTTCTGGGTGGCCACCGGGCCAGCCCGGCTACGCCTCCGCTGGCGCTGTACGACAGCGCGGCGGCACCCGACTCGCGGCGTGCCGATACCCTGCTCGCCGCGCTGGACATCGACGCCGCCATCAATGCCCACGAGCGCTGGAAAGACCGCCTGATGGACTACCTGGAGGGCCGCACCTCCGTCGGGCTGGACCCTGCGCTGGTGCGCCGCGCTGACCACAGTGCGCTGGGCCGCTGGTTGCACGGCGTAGGCGGCGAGCTGCTGGGCGACCAGCCGGCCTATCCGCTGCTGGTGGCGCGCTACCAATACTTTCATGAGCAGGCGGCCACCCTGGTGGAACTGGCCCAGCAGGGCGAATGGGACCGGGCTGTGCAGGTGCTCAACGGTGGTTACCGCTATGGTTCCAGCCAGGTGGTGTTGCTTCTCAAGGAACTCAAGCGCGGTCTGGCGTGATGGCTTGCGGCGGTGTCGTATCCCGCTGCTCCACGAGCGCCGTGAACAGTCGATGCTCACAAGCCGGGTCGCTGCACTTTTCGCAGTTCCAGGCGCGCAGCCGGGCTGCTCTGGCGGTATTTTCAGTGTCCCATGCGGCTCTTGCGCTAGTGGAATATGCCTGTGGTGCTATATTTTGTATAGCAATAAGCGCATTGCGAGTGCGCTGCTCACCCGTTCCGTACACCACGCGGTAGGGTATCGCCGCAGCCGCCAGGGCCGCACGCAGCCGGGTATCGCAGGCCTCCTGCGCAGTCCGTTCCTCGGCAGGACAGGGCTGATCGAGTCCCATCAGCAGGGTCAATGCCACCGCGCCGGAGTCTGCCTGCGGCGTGGGCGCGGGCGCGGTGTGGGCCAGGTGCGGGTGGTGCATGGCGATATGTACCGTGCCAGGAGTGATCTGCTGCTGCAGCGCCTGTGCCAACGCCTCCACGCCCGTGTAGGGCGCGCCCAGCAGGGCAATCAAGGGAGTGGGGGGAGAGGACTGCCGCACGGGGGTGAATGAAGCGCAGGCCTTGGTCAAGGGCTGCGTTGTGGGTGTGGACGGTGCGGGGTGGTCCCAGGCGGCTGAGTGACCCCGCACGGCAGGTCAGCGGGGTGTGAACTGCACGTACACCTCGTTGGGCTTGACCATGCCCAGCTCGCTGCGCGCCTTTTCTTCCACCATATCGAGGCCTTCCTTGAGGTCGTGCACCTCCGAGGTCAGCCGCGCATTCGCCTGGCGGGCCTGTTCGTTGGCCGCCTTCTGCACATCAATCTGCCGCTGCATCGCATTGACGCGCGGCACGCTGCCCCGCCCCAGCCAGAGCTGGGCGTGCAGCGCTGCCAGCAAGGCCAGCAGGACGACGGGGACGATGCGGGAGACCAATGGAGGGCTCGCTCAGGCGAGGGCTGCCAGGGGCTCAGCGCAGGTTGTAGAACGCAGCGCGGCCAGGGTACTGCGCGATCTCGCCCAGATCTTCCTCAATGCGCAGCAGCTGGTTGTACTTGGCGATGCGGTCCGAGCGCGACAGCGAGCCGGTCTTGATCTGGCCTGCATTGGTGCCCACGGCGATGTCGGCGATGGTGCTGTCTTCGGTCTCGCCCGAGCGGTGCGAGATCACGGCGGTGTAGCCGGCGCGCTTGGCCATCTCGATCGCGGCAAACGTTTCGGTCAGCGTACCGATCTGGTTGATCTTGATCAGGATCGAGTTGGCAATGCGCTTGTCGATGCCTTCCTTCAGGATCTTGGTGTTGGTCACGAACAGGTCGTCACCCACCAGCTGCACCTTGTCGCCCAGGCGTTCGGTCAGGTGTTTCCAGCCGTCCCAGTCGCCTTCGTGCATGCCGTCTTCGATGCTGATGATCGGATACTTGTCCACCCAGGCCGCCAGCATGTCCGTCCACTGCTGGGCGGTGAGCTTGAGGCCGCCTTCGCCTTCCAGCACATAGTGGCCGTCCTTGTAGAACTCGCTCGCAGCGCAGTCCAGGCCCAGGGCGATCTGATCGCCCGCCGTGTAGCCCGCAGCTTCAATGGCTTGCAGGATCAGACGGATGGCTGCTTCGTGGTTTTCAACGCTGGGGGCAAAGCCGCCTTCGTCGCCCACGGCGGTGCTGATGCCCTTGTCGTGCAGGATCTTCTTGAGCGCGTGGAACACTTCGGCGCCCCAGCGCACGGCTTCGCGGAACGTAGGCGCGCCCACCGGGATGATCATGAACTCCTGCAGGTCCAGGCTGTTGTTGGCGTGTGCGCCGCCGTTGATCACGTTCATCATGGGCACGGGCAGTTGCACGCTGCCCATGCCGCCCAGGTAGCGGTACAGGGGCAGGCCAGACTCTTCGGCGGCGGCGCGTGCCACGGCCATGGACACGGCCAGCATGGCGTTGGCGCCCAGGCGGCTCTTGTTCTCGGTGCCGTCGAGGTCGATCAGGGTCTTGTCCAGGAAGGCCTGCTCGGAGGCATCCAAGCCCAGCACGGCTTCGCTGATCTCGGTGTTGATGTATTCCACGGCCTTGAGCACGCCCTTGCCCAGGTAGCGGCCTTTGTCGCCGTCGCGCATTTCAATGGCTTCACGGCTGCCGGTGGAGGCGCCCGACGGCACGGCGGCCCGGCCCATCACGCCCGATTCGAGCAACACGTCGCATTCGACGGTGGGGTTGCCGCGGCTGTCCAGAATCTCGCGACCTACGATGTCAACGATGGCACTCATGGTTTTCCTTTTGCAGAAGTTTTAAATCAAATCAGTCTCTAGCGCCTTCTGTATAAGCGCTAGCAGCTATTAATTGGTGAGCGATTTGGGTGTGTGCGCTCAGACGCCTTCGACACACACCATGCGCATGACGGCGGCGCCTTCGCGGGCGACCTTGGCTTTCTGGTACTCGGGCGTGTCGTAGAAGGCGCGAGCGGCTTCAAAGCTCGGAAACTTGAGGATCACGGTACGACCGGGGTTCCAGTCGCCCTCCAGCACTTCGACCTTGCCGCCACGCACGCAGACTTCAGCGCCGTGGGCTTGCATGGCCAGGGTGCTCCACTTGCGGTACTCGTCATACTGCGTGGGGTTGGTGACGGTGACGGATGCGATGACGTAACCACTGCTCATGTCTCAAGCTCCAAAGTTGTTTTCGAGGAATCCGTTTTTCTTGGTGACATCGTCCAGGGCCACCAAGGTCTCCAGCAGCGCCTTCATGTGCTTGAGCGGTACGGCGTTGGGGCCGTCCGACCAGGCCTCGGCGGGGCGGGGGTGGGTTTCCATGAACAGGCCCGCCACACCCACAGCCACGCCGGCACGCGCCAGCACGGGCACCATGTCGCGCGCACCACCGCTCACGGCGCCCAGGCCGCCGGGCTTTTGCACCGAGTGGGTCACGTCAAACACCACGGGTGCGCCGGAGTTGCGCATCTCGGCCAGGCTGGTCATGTCAGCCACGAGGTTGTTGTAGCCAAAGCTCACGCCGCGCTCGCAGGCCAGAAACCGGTCTTCCGACAGGCCGACTTCGGCCGCTGCAGACCGGGCCTTGTCGATGACGTTCTTCATGTCCCAGGGCGCCAGGAACTGGCCCTTCTTGATGTTGACCGGCTTGCCGCTTTGCGCCACGGCGCGGATGAAGTCCGTCTGGCGGCACAGGAAGGCAGGCGTCTGCAGCACATCGACCACGCTGGCCACCTCGGCCACGTGCGAGGTGTCGTGCACGTCGGTCAGGATGGGCAGCTGCAGCTGGCGGCGCACTTCATCGAGGATCTTCAGGCCGGCCTCCAGCCCCACACCACGCTTGCTGGTGCCCGACGAGCGGTTGGCCTTGTCGAACGAGCCTTTGTAGATCAGCGGAATGCCTAGCGGCGCGCAGGCTTCCTTGAGCTGGCCTGCGACATCGAGCGACATCTCAAGGCCTTCAATGGAACAGGTGCCTGCGATCAGGAAAAAGCGCTGGTCCAGGCCGACGTTGAATCCGCACAGCTGCATGGTGAGGTCCCCTTAGGCTTTTTTCGCGGCTTGCTGGTGTTCCACGGCCGCCTTGATGAAGGCATTGAAAAGCGGGTGGCCGTTCCAGGGCGTGGACTTGAACTCGGGGTGGAACTGCACGCCGATGAACCAGGGGTGCACGGTTTGCGGCAGCTCCACGATTTCGGTGAGTTCTTCACGCTGGGTCAGCGCCGAGATCACCAGGCCCGCCTTGCGCAACTGGTCCAGGTAGTTCACGTTGGCTTCGTAGCGGTGGCGGTGGCGCTCGGTCACCACATCGCCGTAGATGCTGTGGGCCAGTGTGTCCTTGGCCACGTCCGAGCTTTGCGCGCCCAGACGCATGGTGCCGCCCAGATCGGAGTTTTCGTCGCGTTTCTTGATGGTGCCGTCCGCGTCCTTCCACTCGGTGATCAGGGCGATCACGGGGTGGGGCGTGGTGGGGTCGAACTCGGTGCTGTTGGCGTGGGCGAGGCCCGCCACGTGGCGCGCGTATTCGATGGTGGCCACCTGCATCCCCAGGCAGATGCCCAGGTAGGGCACCTTGCGCTCGCGGGCAAACTGGGCCGTGGCGATCTTGCCTTCCACACCACGCTGGCCGAAGCCGCCGGGCACCAGAATGGCGTCGTATTTGGCGAGCTTGGCGGCTGCATCGGCGCTGTCGATGGTCTCGGAATCGACATGGTCGATCTTCACGCGCACATGGTTGCGCATGCCGGCGTGGCGCAGGGCTTCGTTGACCGACTTGTAGCTGTCCGACAGGTCCACATACTTGCCCACCATGGCGATGGTGACTTCGCCCTGGGGGTGTTCGGTCTCATGCACCAGATCGTCCCAGCGCTTGAGGCTGGTGGGCGGGGTGTTCAGGCGCAGCTTGTCGCAGATCAGGCCATCGAGGCCCTGCTCGTGCAGCATGCGCGGCACCTTGTAGATGGTGTCCACGTCCCACATGCTGATCACGCCCCATTCGGGCACGTTGGTGAACAGCGAGATCTTGGCGCGCTCTTCCTCAGGAATACGGCGGTCGGCGCGGCACAGCAGGGCGTCGGCCTGGATGCCGATCTCGCGCAGCTTCTGCACCGTGTGCTGGGTGGGCTTGGTCTTGAGCTCGCCCGCTGCCGCGATCCAGGGCAGGTAGGTCAGGTGCACGAAGGCCGCGTTGTTGGGTCCCATGCGCAGGCTCATCTGGCGCACGGCTTCGAGGAACGGCAGCGATTCGATGTCGCCCACGGTGCCGCCGATCTCGACGATGGCCACATCCACGGCATCGGGCGTGCCAATGCCGGCGCCGCGCTTGATGAATTCCTGGATTTCGTTGGTGACATGGGGAATGACCTGCACGGTCTTGCCCAGGTAGTCGCCACGGCGTTCCTTCTCCAGCACGGACTGATAAATCTTGCCCGTGGTGAAGTTGTTGGTTTTCTTCATGCGCGTTTCGATGAAACGCTCATAGTGGCCCAGATCCAGGTCGGTTTCTGCGCCGTCATCGGTCACGAACACCTCGCCGTGCTGGAACGGCGACATGGTGCCCGGGTCTACGTTGATGTAGGGGTCAAGCTTGATGAGGGTGACTTTGAGTCCCCGCGATTCGAGGATCGCGGCAAGGGAGGCTGAGGCGATTCCCTTACCGAGGGAAGACACCACACCGCCGGTGACGAAGACAAATTTGGTCATGTCTTTTTTGGTGGTGGGAAATTGGGATTATAGATGGCACCCCGGCGACACCCCCGGGGGCAGGGTCACCCCCGTCTGCTAAATTCGCGCCATGAATGAGCTTGCTGGCAAACACATTGTTCTGGGTCTGAGTGGGGGCGTGGCTTGCTACAAGGCGGCCGATCTGTGCCGCCAGCTCATCAAGGAGGGCGCCACCGTGCAGGTAGTGATGACCGAGGCGGCAGAGCAGTTCATCACCCCGGTCACCATGCAGGCGCTGTCTGGCCGCACGGTGTACGGCTCGCAATGGGATGCGCGCGAGCCCAACAACATGCCCCACATCAATCTGAGCCGCGAGGCGGATGCGATCCTGATCGCGCCTTGCAGTGCGGACTTCATTGCGCGCCTGGTGCAGGGCAGGGCGGACGAGTTGCTCAGCCTGCTGTGCCTGGCGCGTCCCGCCCAGCGCGTGCCACTGTTGCTGGCCCCTGCGATGAACCGCGAAATGTGGGCGCACCCGGCCACGCAGCGCAATCTGACCCAGGTGGCGCAGGACGGTGCAGTGGTGCTGGGCGTGGGCAATGGTGACCAGGCCTGTGGCGAGACGGGTGACGGCCGCATGCTGGAGCCGCTGGAGCTGCTGGACGAGCTGATCGCTTTTTTCACGCCCAAGACCCTTGTGGGCCGGTCGGTACTCGTCACGGCGGGGCCCACGTTTGAAGCCATTGACCCGGTGCGTGGCATCACCAACCTGTCGAGCGGAAAGATGGGCTTTGCCGTGGCCCGGGCGGCGCGCGAGGCGGGTGCCGATGTCACCCTGGTCGCAGGGCCGGTGCATGTGCCCACGCCACGCGGCGTGCGGCGTGTCAATGTGCAGTCCGCCCAGGAGATGCTGGCGGCCGTGGAGCGGCATGTCCAGGTCGCCTCGGTGTTTGTTGCCACGGCCGCAGTGGCCGACTGGCGCCCTGCCCACCAGTCCGACCAAAAGATCAAGAAAGACGGCTCGGGCCAGTCCCCGTCGCTGGAGTTCGTCGAGAACCCCGACATTCTGGCCACCGTAGCCCGGTCGCCGCATGCGCTGGAAGGGGATCTTTTCTGCGTGGGTTTTGCCGCCGAAAGCCATGACCTGCTGGCCCATGCCACCGCCAAAAGGACGCGCAAGGGCGTCCCCTTGCTGGTGGGCAATATTGGCCCCGCTACCTTTGGGCAGGACGACAACGCCCTGCTGCTGGTGGACGCGCAGGGCCACCGCGAGTTACCCCGCGCGTCCAAGCGTGTGCTGGCGCAGCAGCTTATCGCTGAGATCGCCGCGCGTTTGCCACCTTTGCGTTCTTGACGGCCACCACCGTGGGGAGGTGTGATGACAACTGGTGCCACCAAGCCTGAGTGGGACACGCCACCCGATGGCGACTTTGCGGCTTATGTGGAGCGGCTGACAGCCCAGGCGCCTTTGCAAAAGGCCCGAGCGGCACAGGCAAGTGCTGCCGCTACCAACGGTGCCGTTCAGTCATCCAAGGCCAGTGCGCCAGCGACTTCCCTGCCTCAGGTCCTGCCGCTCGATGTGCTGCAGCTGATGCAGCCGCTGGCGGGCGTACTGCGCACGGTGCGATCGGTGTTGCTGGTAATGATGGTGTTGCATGGCATTGCGCTGTTCCTGCTTGGTCAGGGCTCGCTGCCAGGCCTGGTGGTCATGGGGGCGGTGTGGTGGGGACTGGGTTGGCTGATGCAATCGGCCGCGCAGGCTGGGGGCGCGCAGGCCCCGGGTGGGCGTGCAGGGATGGAATCGTTGCAGGATCGCCTGCGACAAATGGCGCAGCAGCGCAGTGGCACAGGAATAGCAACAGGAAAGAAAAAACCGTGAAGATAGATGTGAAGATTCTCGATCCGCGCATGGCGGACCAATTGCCCACCTACGCCACACCCGGTAGCGCTGGGCTGGACCTGCGTGCCTGCCTGGATGCGCCGCTGACCCTGCAGCCCAACGCCTGGCAACTGGTGCCTACCGGCATTGCGATCTACCTGCAAGACCCGGGCTATGCCGCACTGATCTTGCCGCGCTCGGGCCTGGGGCACAAACATGGCATCGTGCTTGGCAATCTGGTGGGGTTGATCGACAGTGACTACCAAGGGCAGCTCATGGTGAGCGCATGGAACCGCAGCAATGTGGCGTTTACCCTGGAGCCCATGGAGCGGCTGGCCCAATTGGTGATTGTTCCGGTGGTGCAGGCCCAGTTCAACGTCGTCACCGAGTTTGCGGCCACGCAGCGGGGTGAGGGGGGCTACGGATCCACAGGCAAGTCCTGAGGTGGACCGCCCGGGGCTCCGAGTGTGTGATGGGTGAGTGGCCGGGTTGTAAGACGCCGCTTACGTTTCGATGGGTCTGTTACCGACATGGCGATGGCCCCTTGTCTACGCCGCGGCATCCTCAGGCGTTGTTCCAATCGGTACATGGGCATTGAGCTCTGGGTCGTCGGAGATTTTTCAGTGCCTGCCCCAACAACTTCTGGAGATTGAACATGCAATTCACCCGTCCCCTCGCCCTCGTGGGCACCGTGGTTCTGGCTGCTTCGCTGGCTGCTTGCGGCCACAGCCGCCCGGCACCTGCTCCGCAATACTCCGGCGGTTATTCGAGTGGCTATCAGACGGCTCCTGCCTATCCGCAGAATCAGGCAGGCACCGAATATGGTCGCGTGTCCAACATCGAGGTCCTGCAGGGCCGCAGCCAAGGCCAGACCACCGGCACTGGTGCCGTTCTGGGCGCGGTGGTGGGCGGCGTTCTGGGCAACCAGGTGGGCAAGGGCACGGGTCGTGCTGCAGCCACCGCTGTAGGCGTGTTGGGTGGCGCGGTGGCTGGCAACGCCATCGAGGGGCGCAACAACCAGGAATATGTGCAGGGATACCGGTTGTCTGTGCAGCTGGACCAGGGGGGGTATCGCGTGTATGACGTGAGCAGCCCGGGTGACCTGCGCATCGGCGATCGCGTGCGTCTGTACAACGGTCAGATTTCGCGCATGTGACCTGACGCACTGCCCTCACAAACGGGCGCTCCGAGTTTCCTCGGGGCGCCCGTTGTGCTTTTGGTAGGACTTAGTGCAGCAACGAGCTGCCTGGCGCCTGGGGCTGGACGCGGAAGAAGCCGGTTCCGGCCGTGCCACGTCCGATTTCTTCTTCGGTGGCTTCGCGCACGGCCTGCACCGTCAGTTGCAGGCGCAGCGCAATGCCCGCCAGCGGGTGGTTACCGTCGAGCACGATATGTTCGGGATAGATCTCGGCCACGGTGTAGAGGGCCGTGCGGGGGGCGTCGGGGTTGCAGCCCTCGGGCAGGGCCATGCCGTCAAACGTCATCCCTTCTTCGATCTCGGCGGGGAAGAGAGCGCGGGGTTCCAGAAACAGCAATTGGTCATTGAAGTCACCGAAAGCGTCCTCGGGTTCGAGGTGCAGTGCCAGCGTGGCACCAGGGCCGTGGCCTTGCAGGGCCTCTTCGATACGGGGCAGGAGATCATCACCGCCCACCAGAAACTCCACGGGTTCGTCGAGTACGTCGAGTTCTTCGCCCAGGGTGTCTTTCAGGGTCCAGGTCAGTGCGACCACACATTGTTGGGTAATTTCCATAGGAGAATTGTCGCAGTTTGACCAACGGCCCCGCAAAAGGGCAACACTTTCCCCATGGACATTCAGCAACCCTTGGCCCTGCTTGGCGGCCTCACTCCCGCGCAATTCATGCGCCGCCACTGGCAGAAGAAGCCCTTGCTGGTGCGCCAAGCCATCCCGCAGTTTGCGCCGCCGGTGCTGCGGGCCGAGCTGTTTGCGCTGGCCGGGCAGGAGGGCGTGGAGTCCCGCCTCGTGCAACAGATCAAAGGCGCCTGGAAGCTGCGCCACGGGCCCTTCAATCGCCGTGCGCTGCCTGCGTTGCAGCAGCCCGACTGGACGCTGCTCGTACAGGGCGTCGATCTGCACAACGACGCGGTGCACGCGCTGATGCAGCAGTTCCGTTTTGTGCCCGAGGCGCGGCTGGACGACCTCATGATCAGCTACGCCAGCAACGGCGGTGGCGTAGGGCCCCATTTCGACAGTTATGACGTCTTTTTGCTGCAAGCGCACGGCAAGCGGCGCTGGCGCATCGGGCGCCAAAAGGATCTGTCGCTGCGCGACGGCATTCCCTTGAAGGTGCTGGCCCAGTTCGAGCCCGAGGAGGAGTTTGTGCTGGAGCCGGGTGACATGCTGTACCTGCCCCCGCGTTATGCCCACGACGGGATTGCCGAAGGCGAGTGCATGACCTACTCCATCGGTTTTCGCGCACCGGCCCGCGCCGAGCTGGCGCAAGAGCTGCTGGTGCGTCTGGCGGAAGATGCCGGGGAGGACGACCACCCGTTGCTGTACCGTGATGCCGGACAAGACGCTGTGGCGCAGCCGGCGCACATTCCTGCCGGGCTGCAGGACTTTGCGCGTGAGGCGCTGTCGCGCGCGCTGGCCCAGCCCCTGGTGCTGGAACGCGCGCTGGGCGAGTACCTGACCGAGCCCAAGCCCAGCGTGTGGTTTGAGCCTGGTGACCCCAAGGTGATGCTGGAAGGGGTGCGGCTGGACCGCAAGAGCCGCATGATGTACGACACACAGCACATCTTCATCAACGGCGAAAGCTACCGCGCAGCGGGGCGCGACGCCACGCTGATGCGGCGCCTGGCCGATGAGCGCCAACTGTCGGCACGCGATCTGGCACGGGCCAGCGACGACGCGCTGGAGCTGCTTTCGTCGTGGTGCGATTCGGGCTGGGCCCATGCCTGGGCCGGCTGAGACTGACCAGGAGCCAGTGATGACCGACACAGCAACCCCCTCCGCCGAGCCTTTGCGTGACTTGCCCAGTGGGCGATTCAGCGGGCGTGAGGCGTTTCAGCAACTGGTGCGCGACGCCATTGCAACGGCGGCGCGGGACGGCTGGCAAGAGATCTTCATCAGCGATGCCCACTTTCATGACTGGCCCTTGGGCGAGCGTGCGGTGGTCGAGTGTTTGCAGGACTGGGCCCGCAGCGGCCGGCGCTTCACCATGCTGGCCTGCAGCTACGACGACGTGATCCGCCGCCATGCCCGCTTTGTGCGCTGGCGCGGTACCTGGGACCACATCATCACCTGCCGCCGCAGCCCGGCCGCCGACCCGCTGGACCTGCCCAGCGCGCTGTGGTCGCCGCAATGGGTGCTGCACCGGCTCGATCCGGAGCGCTGCGTGGGGGTGACCGGCAGCGAGGCCGATCGCCGGGTGCTGCTGCACGAGACACTCAACGAATGGGTGCGCAGCAAGAGCGCACCCGGCTTTCCCTCCACCACACTGGGTCTGTAGTCTGTGCCCCACTTTGGGGAGCGCCCGTTGGCATGGCGCCACGCGGCAGTCGCGCCCGGAGGGATACTGCGCAAAGTCAAGCTGGCGTAAAGCTTTCGTCAGTGTTAGTCAGTATTGACTAAATACCAATATAATCTGCGGCTGTGCCCAAAAAGGTGCAACCAAGTGCATTGTGCCAATGCGTGCATGGGCTCAGGAAGCCTGACGCCGTGGCTTTTCAAGATTCTGTCTGTCCAAATAGGAAAATCGAAATGAAGAACTCTCTCGTTCTGGCCGCCCTGATCGCTGCTGCTGCACTCGCCGCTTGTGGCAAGAAGGAAGAACCCGCTCCAGCACCCGCTCCTGTGGAAGCTCCTGCCGCAGCACCTGCTCCTGCCGCCGAGCCAGCAGCTCCTGCCGCTTCCGACGCTGCTGCTCCTGCCGCCGCTGCACCTGCTGCTGACGCTTCTGCTCCTGCCGCTGACGCTGCCAAGGCTGCTGCTGACGCTGCTGCCACCGCCGCTACCGGCGCTTCCGCAGCCAAGTAAATCGCTGCAGGCTCTGGGCTGACCCCGAGGTCGGCCTGTGCCACGGCCCCGCACCGCAAGGTCCGGGGCTTTTTTTATGCCCTTCGCCAGGGTGAGACATTTATAGACGTCCGGTCCGGGCCATCAAGGGTTGACGTCGAGCCAATCAGTGCCTTCGGTGGGGCTGGCGACCTGGATATCCTCGTCCGCCCAACCCAGCGCGGCGGCGAGCGATTGGCGGGCGAGTGCGGGGAGGTTGTTTTGCGCACTCAGATGCGCTGCCACTACGCACCGCAGGCTATCGTGCTGCACCGCACGCAGAATCTCCGCCGTTGCCGGGTTGGCCAAATGGCCGTACAGCCCGCCTACGCGGCGTTTCAGGAAGGGCGGGTAGCGGGACGCGGCCAGCATGTCGGGGTCGTGATTGGCCTCGATCAACAGGGCGTGGCATCCCTGCAGCTGCTGCAGCACATGGGGGCTGGCGTGGCCCAGGTCTGTCAGCACGCCCAGGTGTGCGGCGCCGTCGGAGCACCGCAACTGCAGCGGCTCCCGGGCATCGTGGGGCACGGTGAAGGGGCGGGCTTCGAACGCGCCCATGTCAATCGCTTCCATGTCGTGCGCCACCCGCAGCAAGCCGTCCAAGTCTGGCGCACCGAGGGCCGCGTATGTGCCCTCGCTCATCCACACGGGAATGCGAAAACGCAGCGCCACGGTCTGGGCACAGCCGATGTGGTCCGAGTGTTCGTGGGTGATGAAGAGGGCGTCCAGGTCTTCCACCTGCAACTGCGCTTGCGCCAGACGGGCTTGCAGCTGCCGGATGCCGAGCCCGCAGTCGATCAGGAGGCGGCGAACCTGGCTGCCACTGCGGCCTTCGACGACCGTGGCATTGCCAGTGCTGCCGCTGCCCAGGTTCTTGAATCGAAGCATGGCGGAGCGAAAGGGTGGGTTTGTGGCGGCCCAAAAAACCAGAGCCACCGTCCACCAGAAGGCGGAGGAGGCTCCAGAGGTGTGGGTGGCGGCCTGCGGCCGGCTCTTATTTCAGATCGTCAGCAATCACGCGCACGATGCGCTCGGCGTTGGCCGAGGACTCGGGGGCACCAGCCTCATTGAGCACCGACACGGTGGTCGACTCACCCTGGCTGCGCACCACAATGCGGTACTTGAGCGGAGGTGTTGCGGAGGTGGAGCTGAACAGCTTGCTGAAGAAGCCAGGCTCTTTCTTCACGGTGTCTGGAGCCACGTAGCGCACGAAGTACGTGCCCTCATTGCGGTTGCGGTCTTCCACGGTGAAGCCGGTGCGGTCCAGGGCCAGGCCCACCCGGCGCCAGGACCGGTCAAAGCCCTCGTCCAGCTGGACCACCGGCACATTGTTGACCGTGGCCATGCGGGCGGCCTGGGCACGCGCCGCGGGTGCTGCGGCCACTGCCTTGGATTGCTCCTGGCTGACGCCCAGCTTGACCATCAGGCGGCGCAGGAATTCGGTTTCGAGTTCCGGGTCGGACGGGCGGGGCTGCCAGACGGTGCTGTCCTTGGTGACGTTGCCATAGACCTCGACCATCCCGCGGTGGGTGATGTAGATCTCGGTACTGCCATTGGCGTTGCGTTCCAGCCGGGTGCGGAACTTGTCCCGTTCGCCGGTCGAGTACAGGGACTCCATCAGCTTGCCGATGGTGGATCGGATGAAATCCTGGGGCAGTTTGGCGCGGTTCTCTGCCCAGTCGGTTTCCATGATGCCAACGTTGGCCTCGGACTGGGCCAGCGTGAAGCCGCTTTCCAGCCAGAAGTCGCGCACGGGCTCCCACAGCTTGTCGGCGGGGCGATTGACCACCAGCCAGCGCTGGCTGCCGTCTCGTTCGATCCGCACGTCGCCCAGCGACAGGGCTGCCGCGTTGGCGTTGCCCGACGGCTGCGCGGCCTGGCCTGCCTGCATGGCAGCGGCAGACACCGAGCCACCTGGCATGGCGTAGCGCGAGTCGCGTGACAGCTGGGTGAGGTCCGGGGGGACTTCCAGTGACGAGCCCTTGGCGGCGCTCTTGTAGTCGATCTTGTCGCCCTCCAGAATGCTGGTGGAGCAGGCGGACAGGGCCATGACAAGAGCCAGCAGGCTCAGGCGGGTGGTAGCAGCTTTCACGCGGAAATCCTTGGGAAGTGTCTCTGAGAGCGGGCGCAAAGCCCGGATTAGATCAGGCCGCTGGTGCGCAGTGCCGACTCGACCACAGCCTCGTTGCTGCTGGCCAGGGGCGTCATGGGCAGGCGCATGGTGCCACCACACAGGCCCATGCGGGACATGGCCCACTTGACCGGAATGGGGTTGGCTTCGACAAACAGGTGCTTGTGCACCGGCATCAGCTGAAACTGGATCTGCATGGCGCGTTGCACGTTGCCGGCCAGTGCCGCCACGCACAGCTCGTGCATCAGGCGCGGGGCCACGTTGGCCGTCACGCTGATGTTGCCGTGGCCGCCGCACAGCATCAGGGCGACGGCGGTCGGGTCGTCGCCCGAGTACACGCCAAAGCCCTTGGGCACGTCACGGATGAGCCACTGGGCACGCTCGATGTTGCCGGTGGCTTCCTTGATGCCGATCACGCCGGGCACCTGGGCCAGGCGCAGCACGGTGTCGTGCTGCATATCGGCCACCGAGCGGCCGGGCACGTTGTACAGCACGATGGGCAGGTCGCCCGTGGCTTCTGCAATCGCCTTGAAGTGCTGGTACTGGCCCTCTTGGGTGGGCTTGTTGTAGTAGGGCACGACCTGCAGCTGGCTGTCGGCACCCACGCCGCGCGCGAACTTGGCCAGCTCAATGGCCTCGGCGGTGGAGTTGGCGCCGCAGCCGGCCATGATGGGCACGCGCTTGGCAGACTGTTCCACGGCCACGCGGATGATTTCGCAGTGTTCTTCCACGTTCACCGTGGGGGACTCGCCCGTGGTGCCCACCACGCCGATGCAATCGGTGCCTTCGGCGATGTGCCAGTCGATCAGTTTGCGCAAGGTGGGGTAGTCCACGCTACCGTCCTCGTGCATGGGAGTGACGAGGGCGACGATGCTGCCGGTGAGTGGCACGGAAGAAGAAGTCATGTCCGCAGTGGTAAACGGTAAAAGGGCATTCTAACTAGCCCCGGTAGACAAAAGATGTCGTGAGGGTCCACCCGCCTGCGGGAGTTCCCGTACGGCCGTGATGCGTTGCACGAAACGCGCTGGTTCGTCGATGAAGCCGTCCTCATAAGCCACCACGCGCAGGTCCTGGCATGCCTGCAGCAGTTCGCCGTGCGCGAGCAGGAACTCCGCCCGTGACGGGCGCCCCACGGTTTCGTTGCCCTGGGCGAACGTTTCGTAGACCAGCACCCCGCCCGGCCCCACGCTGGCCACGATGGTGGGCAGCAAGGGGCGCCACAGGTAGTTGGTGACAACCACGCCGCCAAACTGGCGGCCTGCAAAAGGCCAGGGGCCGTTTTCGATGTCAGCCTGCACCAGCTCGCCCAGCCCTTCGCAGGCGGCCAGCGCCTCGGCCGACCGGTCCACGCCGACCACGGTGTGCCCCAGTTTCCGCAGATGGCGCAGGTGGCGCCCTGCGCCGCAGGCGACGTCCAGCACGGTGCTGTGGGGGGCGATCAGGTGGCTCCAGCGCCGCACCCAATCCGAAGGGGCTTCTGTACCGTGCATACCGTGCATGAAACTATAAAAATGATAGCTGCCTGCGCATGATCCACTAGCGCTTGTGGCCAAAAACGCTTGAAAATCCCGCCAAGGGTGTCAAAAACACGCCCACATCTGGTCGGCCAGCAGCACCATGAATTCGGGCACGGTGTACAAGCCAAACACCACCAGGCACAGCAGCACGGCCACTGCACCGCCCAGCCAGCGCAGGGCACGCGGCGCGGGTTTGCGGGGCGGGGTGGTGTCGCTCATGCAGGGGGTCAAACAGGTCAGGCGGGTTGTGGGGTGTGGCGCGCGATCGGACTTTCCTTGACTGGCAGGTTCACCAGCCCGGCAAAAATGCCCAGGCCGATCGCGATGTACCAGACGATATCGTAGCTGCCGGTGGCGTCATACAGATAGCCGCCCAACCAGACGCCCAGGAAGCTGCCGATCTGGTGGCTGAAGAACACAAAGCCGCCCAGCATGGACAGGTGCTGCACCCCGAAGATTTGTGCAATGGTGGCGTTGGTGGGCGGCACGGTGGACAGCCACAGCGCGCCCATCACCGCCGAGAACACGTACACCGACAGCGGCGACAGCGGTACCAGCAAAAAGATGCTGATCGCCACCGCGCGGGCAAAGTAGATGAAAGCGAGGATGTGGCGCTTGGGCATGCGCTGGCCCAGCGTGCCCGCGATGTAAGTGCCAAACACATTGAACAGCCCGATCAGCGCCAGCGCATAGCTGGCCACCTGGGGCGACAGGCCATGGTCCTTGAGGTAGCTGGGCATGTGCACGCCAATGAACACCACCTGAAAGCCGCACACAAAGTAACCGGCCATCAGCAGGTTGAAGCTGGGGTAGCGGAAGGCCTCGCCCAGCGCCTGCGCAATGGTCTGCTCGCGCTTGACCGGGGCCGCGCCCTTGAAGCCCGGCTCCCGCAGGCCAAAGGCCAGCGGCACGATCAGCAGCACGGCCATCGACAGCACCAGCAAGGCCTGCTGCCAGCCCAGGCCTGCAATCAGCCAGCCTTCGACCGGCACCATCAGGAACTGCCCGAACGAACCCGCCGCCGCTGCCACGCCCATGGCCCAGGAGCGTTTTTCGGGCGCAATCTGCCGCCCCAGCACACCATAGATCACCGCATAGGTGGTGCCCGCCTGCGCCGCGCCAATCAGCACACCGGCCGTCAGTGCAAACAGCGTGGGCGTAGGCGACAGCGCCATGCCCGCCAGGCCCAGGGCATACAGGGCTGCACCGCCGAGCAGCACGCGGAAGGCCCCAAACCGGTCGGCCGCCATGCCCGCAAAAATCCCGATCACGCCCCAGGACAGGTTCTGGATGGCGATGGCCAGGGCGAACGACTGGCGCGTCCAGCCCATTTCCTGGGTGATGGGGAGAAGCCACAGCCCGAACCCGTGGCGGGTGCCCATGGACAGGGTCACGATGGCCGCGCCGCACGCCAGCACCTGGAACATGGATAGTTTGGGAGGATTCATATGCATGCGCAGGAATGTAGCCAGATTGCGCGAAACGCGCTGATACACCCGCGACCAATACAGTTGGCGGTGGGGGCGGCAGAAAATGCAGCGCTTGGCGCAGCGGTTTGAAGGGCTGGTTATTTATCCAGCTATTGCTGCGGTGCCGCACTACAATCCGCCCCATGGCAGCCAAACCCTCTTCTGTTTCCGCGAGCGAATACTCCGAAGGCTCAATCCGCGTGCTCAAGGGCCTGGAGCCCGTTAAGCAGCGCCCGGGCATGTACACCCGCACCGACAACCCCCTGCACATCATCCAGGAGGTGCTGGACAACGCCGCCGACGAGGCCCTTGCCGGCCACGGCAAGAAGATCCGCGTCACCCTGCACGCCGATGGCTCGGTCAGTGTGGAGGACGACGGCCGGGGCATCCCGTTCGGCCTGCACCCGGAAGAAAACGCACCGGTGATCGAGCTGGTCTTCACCCGCCTGCATGCGGGTGGCAAGTTCGACAAGGGCAAGGGCGGTGCCTACAGCTTCTCGGGCGGCCTGCACGGCGTGGGCGTGTCGGTGACGAATGCGCTGGCCACCCGGCTGGAGGCCACCAGCTACCGCGAAGGCAAGGCGGCGCGCCTGGTGTTCTCCGCTGGCGACGTGATCGAGCCTTTGGTCTCCCGCCCGCTGGAGGCGGGCGAGCGCAAGCAGGGCACCTCGGTGCGCGTGTGGCCCGACGCCAAGTATTTCGAATCCAGTGCCCTGCCCATGGGCGAGCTGACCCATCTGCTGCGCAGCAAGGCCGTGCTCATGCCCGGCGTGACGGTGCAGCTGGTGAACGAAAAGACCCGCGACACGCAGACCTGGCAGTACAAGGGCGGCCTGCGGGACTACCTGATGCAGACGCTCACCGGCGACCCGGTCATCCCGCTGTTTGAAGGCGAGGGTTTTGCCGACAGCGGCAACGAGAGCTTTGCCGAGGGCGAAGGGGCGGCCTGGGCGGTGGCCTTCACCGAAGACGGCCAGCCCATGCGCGAGAGCTACGTCAACCTGATCCCAACCAGCGCGGGTGGCACCCACGAAAGTGGCCTGCGCGATGGTTTGTTCAACGCGGTCAAGAGCTTTATCGAACTGCACAGCCTGTTGCCCAAGGGCGTGAAGCTGCTGCCCGAGGACGTGTTTGCGCGCGCCAGCTATGTCCTCTCAGCCAAGGTGCTGGACCCGCAGTTCCAGGGCCAGATCAAGGAGCGCCTGAACTCGCGCGACGCCGTGCGCCTGGTCAGCGGCTTCGTACGCCCGGCGCTAGAGCTGTGGTTGAACCAGCACGTTGATTACGGCAAGAAGCTGGCCGAGCTGGCCATCAAGGCCGCGCAGACGCGCCAGAAGGCCGGTCAGAAAGTTGAAAAACGCAAGGGCTCGGGCGTGGCTGTGCTCCCGGGCAAGCTCACCGATTGCGAAAGCAGGGACATTGCCCACAACGAGGTCTTCCTGGTGGAGGGCGATTCGGCCGGTGGCAGCGCCAAGATGGGTCGCGACAAGGAAAGCCAGGCCATCCTGCCGCTGCGCGGCAAGGTGCTCAACACCTGGGAGGTGGAGCGCGACCGCCTGTTTGCCAACAACGAAATCCACGACATCTCGGTAGCGATTGGCGTGGACCCGCATGGCCCCAACGACACGCCGGACCTGAGCGGTCTGCGCTACGGCAAGATCTGCATCCTGTCAGATGCCGACGTGGACGGATCGCACATCCAGGTGCTGCTGCTCACGCTGTTCTTCCGCCACTTCCCCAAGCTCATCGAGACCGGCCATATCTACGTGGCGCGCCCACCGCTGTTTCGCGTGGATGTGCCTGCGCGCGGCAAGAAGCCTGCGGCCAAGATGTATGCGCTGGACGATGGAGAGCTGACGGCCATCCTCGACAAATGCGCCAAGGATGGCGTGGCACGCGAGAAGTGCCAGATCAGCCGCTTCAAGGGCCTGGGCGAAATGAACGCGGAGCAGCTGTGGGAAACCACCCTCAATCCCGACACCCGCCGCCTGCTGCCCGTGCAGCTGGGGGATGTGGACTTTGCCGCCACCGAAGGCCTCATCACCAAGCTCATGGGCAAGGGCGAGGCTGCCGCGCGCCGCGAGCTCATGGAGCTGCATGGCGACGCGGTGGAGATCGATATCTGACCGAGGGCTGTCCGACAGGTCTGCCATGAGGAATTCAAACAAGAATGGCGTCATGCGCTGGTATTTATTGGGTTGTTTGCTCTGTTTTTTGCAGCAAACGGCCCATGCAGACCTGTGGGCGCATGTGGATGAGCGCGGCGTGACGCACTTTGCGTCCGAGCAGGTCGATGCGCGCTACCAGCTTTTTTTTCGGGGCAACGACTTCGACTCCACGCGGGATGCACCGGCCAATACATCGCCCATGCCCTATGCGCTACCCGCAGCGGGTGCGCGCCTGCTGGCGTTTTTTGACATTGCGCCCGACTACAAGCGTGTCAAGCACCACCTGCGCGCTGCGTCCAGCCAACATGGTGTGGACTACGAGCTGCTGCAGGCCGTGATCGCCACCGAATCCGGCTTTGACGCCGCCGCCGTGTCGCCCAAGGGCGCCGTGGGTCTGATGCAGGTCATGCCCGCCACGGCCAGCCGTTTTGGTGTGAATGCGGACAAGAAGCGCTCGGTCGAGCAAAAGCTCGCCGACCCCGCCGTGAACGTGCCCACCGGCACCCGTTACCTGCGCTACCTGCTGGACCTGTTCCCTGGCCGCATGGACCTGGCCGTGGCCGCCTACAACGCCGGCGAAGGCGCGGTGCAAAAGGCGGGCAACCAGATACCGGCCTTCAGGGAAACCCAGAACTACGTGCGCACCGTGCTGGGCCTGTATGCCCAGCTCAAGCCCCCGGCGCCGGTGCTGGCCCAGCGTGCGCTGCCCGGCCGCGTGCGGATGGAGCTGTCGGGCGGCGCGCAGAACCGGGGCAACCTGCCGCCCACCCGCGTGGCGCAGACACCCACCGCTCCCCAGAACGTGAATCCAGAAACTGTACCCAACGAATGAGCGACCAACCCACTCTCGATTTCACCACCGCAGGCGATGACGGGGGCGACTCCCTGGGCCTGGCGGGCTATGCCCAGCGTGCCTACCTGGAGTACGCACTGTCAGTCGTCAAGGGCCGCGCGCTGCCCGACGTGTGCGACGGCCTCAAGCCCGTGCAGCGGCGCATTCTGTATTCGATGGACCGCATGGGCCTGGGCTACAGCGGCCCCACGCGCAACACGGCCGCCAAACCGGTCAAGAGCGCCCGCGTGGTGGGCGATGTGCTGGGCCGCTTCCACCCGCATGGCGATCAGTCGGCCTATGACGCGCTCGTGCGCATGGCGCAGGACTTTGCCCAGCGCTACCCGCTGATCGACGGCCAGGGCAACTTCGGCAGCCGCGACGGCGACGGCGCTGCGGCCATGCGCTACACCGAGGCCCGCCTGTCGCGCATCACCAGCCTGCTGCTGGATGAGATCGACGAAGGCACGGTCGATTTCATGCCCAACTACGACGGCAGCACGGAGGAGCCGCGCCAGTTGCCCGCGCGCTTGCCGTTCGCGTTGCTCAACGGCGCCAGCGGCATTGCCGTGGGCCTGGCCACCGAAATTCCCAGCCACAACCTGCGCGAGATTGCAGATGCCTGCATTGCGCTCATCAAGACGCCCTCGCTGAGCCAGGAAGACCTGCTCGCGCTGGTGCCCGGCCCGGACTACCCCGGCGGCGGCCAGATCATCAGCAGCGCGGGCGACATTGCCGATGCCTACCGCACCGGCCGTGGCAGCCTCAAAGTGCGCGCGCGCTGGAAGATCGAAGACATGGCGCGTGGCCAGTGGCAGCTGGTGGTGAACGAGTTGCCGCCCGGCGTGAGCACGCAAAAGGTGCTCGAAGAGATCGAGGAAATCACCAACCCCAAGGTCAAGGCCGGCAAAAAGGCGCTTTCGCAAGACCAGACCCAGCTCAAGGCCAGCATGCTGGCTGTGCTGGACGTGGTGCGCGACGAATCGAGCAAAGACGCGCCCGTGCGCCTGGTGTTCGAGCCCAAGACGGGCAAGACCCCGCAGCAGGAGCTGATTACCGCCCTCTTGGCGCACACCAGCCTGGAAACCTCGGCCCCCATCAACCTCACCATGGTGGGGCTCGATGGCAAGCCCGTGCAGAAGTCGCTGCGTGTGATGCTGGAAGAGTGGATTGCCTTCCGCCAGACCACCATCACCCGCCGAAGCCAGCACCGGCTGGACAAGGTGCTGGACCGCATCCACATTCTCGAAGGGCGGCAGACCGTGCTGCTCAACATCGACGAGGTGATCGCGATCATCCGTGCGGCCGAGGAGCCCAAGGCTGCGCTCATCGCGCGCTTCAACCTCAGCGACCGGCAGGCCGAGGACATCCTCGAAATCCGCCTGCGCCAGTTGGCGCGCCTAGAAGCCATCAAGATCAAACAAGAGCTGAAAGAACTGCGCGAAAGCCAGGGCAAGCTCGAAGACATCCTGAACAACCCCGGCTCGCTGCGCCGCACCATGGTCAAGGAGATTGAGGCGGACGCGAAGACCTTTGCCGACGCACGCCGCACCCTCATCCAGGCCGAGAAAAAGGCCGTGGCCGAGGTGAAGGTGGTGGACGAGCCTGTGACCGTGGTCGTCTCGCAAAAAGGCTGGGTGCGCGCCCGCACCGGCCATGGCCATGAGGCCGCCAGCTTTGCCTTCAAGGCAGGTGATGGGCTGTACGGCACGTTTGAGTGCCGCACGGTGGATACCCTGCTGGCCTTTGGCAGCAACGGCCGCGTTTACTCGGTGGCCGTGTCGCTGCTGCCCGGTGCGCGTGGCGACGGCCAGCCGGTGACCACGCTCATCGAGCTGGAATCGGGCACGCAACTGCTGCACTACTTTGCGGGGCCAGCCAACGCCACGCTGCTGTTGTCCAACTCGGGCGGCTACGGCTTTCTGGCGGCGGTGGAAAACATGGTCTCGCGCCAAAAGGGCGGCAAGGCCTTCCTCACCCTGGGCGAGGGCGAAACCGTGTGTGTGCCGTCGCACGCTGCGGGCACCACAGGCAGCAAACCGGTGCTGCCGGCCACGCACGTGGCCTGCGCGTCCACGGGCGGGCGCATCCTGACCTTCGAGATCACCGAGCTGAAAACCATGGCCAATGGCGGCCGGGGGCTGATGCTGATCGACCTGGAAGACAAGGACCAGCTCGCAGGCGCGGCGGCCTACACGCGCAGCATTCGCCTCGATGGCGTGGGCCGGGGCGGCAAGCAGCGTGATGAGACGCTGGAGATCCGCAGCCTGAACAACGCCCGTGCCGCGCGCGGCCGCAAGGGCAAGGCAGCAGACCTGGGCTTCAAGCCCCAGGCAGTGACGCGCGTCGAGTAAGGACAGCTCACGCGACGCCTCCGGCGTTGTTGCCGCGTCCTGCAGCCACACCCGTACTGCAGCATTGCCTGCGGCGCAGCGCTCGGCCGCTGCCAGTGGAGCGGGGTGCGCGAAACGGGTTTGCCGCACCCGGCGCCTTTGGCGGCGCCTCCGATCGTGCTTGGGGATGACCCTCATGCGGCCGCTCCTGGTTTGTGCAATTGTCGGAAAGCGAGCAACATCTCGTGACAAACACACTCCAGGAGACCTCCATGCCTAAACAATTGAGGATGGCCCACAAGCTGTGGCTGGCTGTGATTCTGATCGTGGTCATGCTGGTCGCCGTGGTGGGGTTTGCGGCCTACCGCTCTGCAAAAGTGCAAGCCCAGGCCGATGCCGTGAGCAAGGACATGGAGGCGCGGGTGCAGGCTGCCCTGCGCTGGTCGGGGTTGACCGAAACCAATGCAGCGCGCACCCAGGCGCTGATCGTGAGCAACGACCCAGCGGTGGAAGCCGAGTTCAAGGACGTCATTGCGGCCACGTCGGCCCAGATCAGCGAGGTGCAGAAGTCGCTCGAATCCATGGCCTTGTCCGACGCCGACAAGGCACAGATGAACAAGATTGCGGCCGCCCGCAAGACCATGATCGATCTGCGTGGCGAGGCCCGCAAGCTCAAGAGTGACGGTCAGCAAGATCAGGCCGTGACGCTGATCAACCAGAAGTACAACCCCTCCGTGGCGGCCTACCTCGCTGCTCTGCGCGAGTTTGTGGCCCAACTGCAGAAGAACGCCGCAGAGACGCAGGTGGCGATGGCGGCCGAACGCATGCTCACCGTCAAGATCGCCGCGGTGGCCGTGGGCCTGCTGCTGCTGGCCATCATCGTGGGGGCGTATTACCTGATTGGCAGCATCCAGCGGCCCTTGGCCCAGGCCAATGGACTGGCCGAACGCATTGCGGGTGGCGACCTGAGCCTGCAGGAAGCTGTCACGCGCAGCGACGAGTTTGGCGATCTGTTGCGCTCGCTCTATGCCATGAGCAATGCGCTGGGGCGCATGGTGCACCAGGTGCGCCAAAGCACGGACAGCATTGCCATCGCCAGCGCAGAGATCGCGACCGGCAACCAGGACCTGTCGGCCCGCACCGAGCAGACCTCCAGCAACCTGCAGGAGACGGCCGCCGCGATGGAAGAGTTCACCAGCACCATCCAGCAAAGCGCGGGCAGCGCCCAGCAGGCCAGCAGCCTGGCAGCGGGTGCCACCGGCGTGGCGCGCCGGGGCGGCGAGGTGGTGACCCAGGTGGTGGCCACCATGGAGGACATCAACCACAGCAGCAAGAAGATCGCAGACATCATTGGCGTGATCGACGGCATTGCGTTCCAGACCAACATCCTGGCGCTCAATGCGGCGGTGGAGGCCGCGCGTGCCGGCGAGCAAGGGCGCGGCTTTGCCGTGGTGGCCAGCGAGGTGCGCAGCCTGGCCCAGCGCAGTGCCGAGGCAGCCAAGGAGATCAAGCAGCTCATCAGCGCGTCGGTCGAGAAGGTGGAGACCGGCTCGCGCCTGGTGTCCGATGCGGGCACGACCATGACCGACATCGTGCAGTCGGTGCAGCGCGTGACCGACATGATCGGCGAGATCACCGCCGCATCGTCCGAGCAGAGCGCGGGGGTGTCGCAGGTCAACAAGGCGATCAGCAACCTCGACCAGATGACCCAGCAGAACGCCGCCCTGGTGGAAGAAAGCGCTGCGGCAGCACAAAGCCTGCGCGAGCAGGCCGATCACCTGGCGCGCGAGGTATCCATGTTCAAGGTCAACGCCGCCAGCTACGGGCCTGCACAGGCCGCCATTGGGGTCGCGCGCGGCGCGGCCAAGGCGACAACCACCATGCCCGCCACCCGCAACAAGCCCGCAGCGTCCGCCACTGCGGGCGGTGCCCCTGCAGCCCGCATCAGCGCTGCGAGTGCCCCGGCGGCACCGGCGAAATCGCCTTCATCATCGGCAGGCGTGAAGCAAGGTGCCAAGCACGGTGCCACGGCCGGGGCGGAAGAGGACTGGGAATCTTTCTGACACGCTGAGGTGGGTGCCCCCGGCTGCCGCAGGCCTAGGCGGCGGGACCCTGCGCTGCACAGGCAACAAAAAACCCATGGCAGTGATGCCATGGGTTTTTTGCTGGGGCGCGCGGTCTGTCAGGCCAGTTCGGCGATCAGTTCGATCTCCACGCACGCGCCCATGGGGATCTGGGCCACGCCGAAGGCGCTGCGGGCGTGCACGCCCTTCTCGCCAAACACCTGGCCCAGCAGTTCGCTGGCGCCATTGGTCACTAGGTGCTGCTCGGTGAAGTCGCCCGTGGAGTTCACCAGGCTCATGACCTTGACGATGCGTTTGACACGGTTCAGGTCGCCGCCGCAGGCGGCTTGCAGCGTGCCCATCAGGTCGATGGCCACAGCACGCGCAGCCTGCTTGCCTTCTTCGGTGCCGATGTCGCGGCCAAACTGTGCAGCCCAGGGCTTGCCGTCCTTGCGAGCGATGTGGCCGCTCAGAAACACCAGGTTGCCCGTCTGCACATAGGGCACGTAGGCGGCGGCAGGCACCGACACGGGGGGCAGGGTGATGTTGAGTTCTTTCAGCTTGTCGTAAACGCTCATGGTGGTCCTCGTTAGGAAGTGTGGGTGGATAGACGAGAGCGGTCTGGTGCGCAGACCGCCGAGCGCGGTAAGTGTTACACAGCGCCTCGCCCTCGCGCCGACGTGGCAGGCCCTGGCGGCGCATTAGCATCAGCGCATGTCCGCCATAAGCGCCTCTAATGCCGCGCCGCTGTCCGCCACAGACCGGGGCGTGGAGGGGCCATTGCCCCCGCGTCCGTGGCTGCTGCCCGCTGTGTTGCTGGGCGTGGTGGCCGGGGCTGCGCTGCAGCTGCAGCAGCCCATGCTGTGGTCCGCTGCGGCCTATGGGTGGCTGTTGGGGGCTGGTCTGCTGCTGGGCGGTGGTGCGGTGGCCGCCGCGCGGCGGCGCCCAGGGCTTCGCTGGGCTCGCAGTGCCATCGCCATGGCGCCCTGGCTGATGTTGCTGGCGGGGGCGCTGGCCATGGCGGGAGGCACCGGCCTGCGGGCCGTGGCCTACCAGGCGCAGGCATTGCCGGCAGCGTTGGAGGGCAAGGACCTGCGCATCACCGGCGTGGTGGCCGCCATGCCGCAGATCAACGAGGCGGGCACCCGCTGGCGCATGGTGGTGGAGGGGGCGACGCTGCATGGCGCGCCGGTGTCCTTGCCGCCCCTGGTGGATGTGGCCTGGTATGGTGGCGCTTTCGGCGGTGCGGGCGAGGTGCTGGACCTGCAACGCCAGCCCGCACCCGTGCGGGTGGGCGAGCGGTGGCAGATCACCGTGCGCCTGAAGGCGCCCCATGGCCTGCGCAACCCGCATGGCTTTGACTACGAACTGTGGATGTGGGAGCAGGGCCTGCAGGCCACGGGCTACGTGCGCGCGGGCCCCAAGGATGAGCCGCCGGTGCGTGTGGCCGCCACCTGGCAGTACCCGGTGGAGCAGCTGCGCCAGCGTGTGCGGGACGCCATCCTGGAGCGCCTGGTATTCGGGCAGGATGGCTCGGGCAATGATATCGCCGACCCCACCCGCACGCGCACGGCGGGCGTGGTGGCGGCGCTGGTCACCGGCGACCAGCGTGCCATCGACCGTGCAGACTGGGATGTGTTCCGTGCCACCGGGGTGGCCCACCTCATGAGCATTTCGGGTCTCCACATCACGCTGTTCGCCTGGCTGGCGGCGCTGGTGGTGCGGGCGTTGTGGCGGCGCTCGCCCCGGTTGAGCCTGGCGGTGCCAGCGCAGTCCGCCTCGCTGGTGTCGGGTGTGCTGCTGGCCACGGCCTACGCCCTGTTCAGCGGCTGGGGCGTGCCCGCGCAGCGCACCGTGACCATGCTGGCCATCGTGGGGCTGCTGCAGCTGAGCGGGCGCCGCTGGCCCTGGCCCCAGGTGTGGCTGCTGGCCTGCGGGGCCGTGGTGTTGCTGGACCCCTGGGCGCTGGCACAGGCAGGTTTCTGGCTGAGCTTTGTGGCAGTGGGCGTTTTGTTTGCTACTAATCCAATAGCGACAGGGGCAAGTAGCACTAGCGCTACAGGCCATTTTTATGCATTGGCGCGCGAACAGTGGGTGGTCGCGCTGGCGCTCACCCCCCTGGGCTTGCTGCTGTTTGGCCAGGTGTCGCTGGTGGGTTTCGTCGCCAACCTGGTGGCCATCCCCTGGGTGACGCTGGTGGTCACGCCGCTGGCGCTGGGGGGCGTGTTGTGGGCGCCGCTGTGGAGTGCAGCGGCCCTCAGCCTGCAGCCGTTCACCGCGTTGCTGCAGTGGCTGGCGCAGTGGCCCTGGGCCGCTGTGTTTTTGCCTGCCGCGCCGCTGTGGGCGGGTGTGGCGGCGGTGGCAGGGGGCGCGCTCTTGGCCATGCGCCTGCCCTGGCGCCTGCGTTTGCTGGCGTTGCCCCTGCTGCTGCCGGTGTTGTGGTGGCAGCCGGAGCGGCCGGTCGCGGGGCAGTTGGAGCTGCTGGCCGCCGACATCGGCCAGGGCAATGCCGTGCTGGTGCGCACGGCCACGCACACCCTGCTGTATGACGCAGGGCCGCGCTTCAGCCGCGAGAGCGATGCGGGCCAACGCGTGCTGGTGCCGCTGCTGCGGGCGCTGGGGGAGCAGGTGGATGTGCTCATGCTCAGCCACCGCGATGCCGACCACACAGGCGGTGCAGCGGCCGTGCTGGCCCAGCAGCCGGGCGCCGAACTGACCGGCTCCATCGAAGCCGAGCACGCCCTGCAGCGCTTGCGCCCCAGCACGCCCTGCCTGGCAGGCCAGCGCTGGGAGTGGGATGGCGTGGCTTTTGAGGTGCTGCATCCGCTGCCCGGTGACGACGCCCCAGAGGCGGCCAAGGCCCCGCGTCCCAATGCACTCAGCTGCGTGCTGCGCATCACGGCCGCCGGGCCCGAGGGCGGGACGGCCCTGCTGGTGGGCGACATCGAGGCACCGCAGGAGCAAGCCTTGCTGGCGCGCAGCGCGCCCTTGCGGGCCGACCTGTTGCTGGTGCCGCACCACGGCAGCAAGACCTCGTCGTCGGCGGCTTTTCTGGAGGCTGTCCAGCCGCGCACCGCTTTGGTGCAGGCTGGTTATCGCAACCGCTTCGGTCATCCCGCGCCGGATGTGCTGCAGCGCTACCGTGCGCGCCAGATTGCGGTGGTGGAATCGTCGCGCTGCGGGGCCGCCCGCTGGTCCTCGTCGCAGCCTGGGCAGGTGGCCTGCGAACGCGACACGGGCGAGCGCTATTGGCAGCACCGCATGGTGCCACGGGACGACTGATTCGGGGCCGATGGCGCAGCGCCGCCAGGGGTGTTGGGCGGGGGTGGGCTCACAACTTGCTATCCTGATCGCAGGAGGCCCGTTCATGCAGAAATTTGACGAGATGTACGCCATGCTGCCGTTTGATGGCAGCGACGTGCGGGAACACTACAAGCGCTATGCGCAGTGGTTGAGCAAACAGCCCCCTGACGTGATGCAGGCCCGCAGGGCCGAAGCCGAGATGATCTTCCGGCGCGTGGGCATCACCTTCGCCGTCTACGGCGCCAAGGACGAAGGCGGCGCAGGCAACGAGCGGTTGATCCCGTTCGACCTGATCCCCCGCATCATTCCGGCCCACGAGTGGGCCAGCATGCAGCAGGGGCTGGTGCAGCGTGTCACGGCGCTCAACCGTTTCATCCACGACGTCTACCACGGCCAGGACATCATCCGCGCCGGCATCGTGCCCGCCGACCTCATCCTGAACAACGCGCAATACCGCCCCGAGATGGCCGGCGTGCATGTGCCGCAGGACATCTACGCGCACATCGCCGGCATCGACATCGTGCGCGCTCCCGATGCCCAGGGCAATGGTGAGTACTACGTGCTCGAAGACAACCTGCGCGTGCCCAGCGGTGTGAGCTACATGCTCGAAAACCGCAAGATGATGATGCGGTTGTTCCCCGAGCTGTTCAGCCTGCACAAGGTGGCGCCGGTGGCCCACTACCCCGACATGCTGCTCGAAACCCTGCGCGCCAGCGCCCCCGCCACGGCGGATGAGCCCACGGTGGTGGTACTCACGCCCGGCATGCACAACAGTGCGTACTTCGAGCACGCCTTCCTGGCCCAGCAGATGGGTGTGGAGCTGGTGGAGGGCCAGGACCTGGTGGTCAAGGACAAGTTCGTGTACATGCGCACCACACGCGGCCTGCAGCGGGTGGACGTGATCTATCGCCGCGTGGACGATGACTTCCTCGACCCCCAAGTTTTCCGCCGCAATTCCACCCTGGGCTGCTACGGCCTCATGGAGGCTTACCGCGCGGGCAACGTGGGCATCTGCAACGCTGTGGGCACGGGCGTGGCGGACGACAAGTCCGTCTACCCCTATGTGCCGGAGATGATCCGCTTCTACCTGGGCGAGGAGCCCATCCTGAAGAACGTGCCCACCTGGATGTGCCGCAAGCAGGACGACCTGCAGCACGTGCTGGCCAACCTCAAGGACCTGGTGGTGAAGGAGGTGCACGGCGCGGGCGGCTACGGCATGCTCATCGGCCCTGCCGCTACGCAGGCCGAGATCGAGGATTTTCGCCGCGCGCTGCTGGCCAACCCGGCGGGCTACATCGCGCAGCCCACGCTCAGCCTGTCGAGCTGCCCCACGTATGTGGAAAGCGGCATTGCCCCGCGCCACATCGATCTGCGCCCCTTTGTGCTCAGCGGTCGCGAGGTGCAGATGGCCGCCGGCGGCCTCACGCGCGTGGCGCTGCAAGAGGGCTCGCTGGTGGTGAATTCGTCGCAGGGCGGCGGCACCAAGGACACCTGGGTGCTGGGCGAGGGTACGCCTGCAGCGCAACCCAAGGCCGTGCAATCCCAGTCGCAATCGCAGGGACAAGGTCAGTCGCAAAGTCAATCGCAAGGGAGCCTGTGAACATGCTGAGCCGCACCGCCGACCATCTGTTCTGGATGTCCCGCTACACCGAGCGGGCTGAAAACGCCGCCGAAAGCGGGGTTTCGCCACAACTCAGCCAGCGTGCGCAGCACGCGCGGGGTTCTCTGCCCGGGGAGGAAAAATGCTAAGTCGCACTGCCGATCATCTGTTCTGGATGTCCCGATATACAGAGCGGGCAGAGAACACAGCAAGAATGCTCAATGTGAGCTATGAGACCTCCCTGTTGCCCCAGGCTGCCGATGTGGCGCAAAAAGGCTGGGAGGGCCTGCTGTCCATCAGCGAGCTGATCCCTGCCTACACCGCCAAGCATGGTGAAGTGACGCCCGCCAACGTGCTGGAGTTCATGGTGCACGACGGCAACAACCCGTCGTCCATCCTGTCGTGCCTGCGCGCCGCACGCGAGAACGCGCGGGCCGTGCGCGGTGCGCTCACCACCGAGGTGTGGGAGACGCAGAACCAGACCTGGCTGGAACTGCACCGGCAACTGGAAGGCGGCGCGTTCGAGCGCGACCCAGGCCAGTTCTTTGAATGGGTGAAGTACCGCTCGCACCTCTCACGCGGCGTGGTGCTGGGCACCATGCTGCAGGACGAGGCGTTTCACTTCTTGCGCATGGGCACCTTCCTGGAGCGCGCGGACAACACCGCGCGCCTGCTGGATGTGAAGTTCCACGCGGTCAAGAACGACTTTTTTGGCCGCCCCAGTGACCGCAACCAGGAAAGCGACTTCTACCACTGGAGCGCCATCTTGCGCAGCGTGTCGGCGTTCGAGGTGTACCGCAAGGTCTACCGCGACGTGATCACGCCGGGCCGCGTGGCCGACCTGCTGATCCTGAGCCGCGACATGCCGCGCTCGCTGCACGCGTGCCTGCGCGAGGTGGTGGACAACCTGGCCGTGCTGGCCAACGGGCAGTCTGCCGAGACCAGCCGCAGGGCAGGCCGCCTGCTGGCCGACCTGCAGTACGGCCGCATCGACGAAATCCTGGCGACCGGGCTGCACGCGTTCCTCACGCAGTTCCTGGACCGGGTGAACGACCTGGGTGGCGGCATCAGCCGCGATTTTCTGGTGACGTCCGGCGATTGAAAACCAGCAGGGCGGCGCCATGCCAGGCCAGCCCCGCTGCGTAGGGAAGGAGCGGTGCCCAGGGAGAGCCCAGCCAGGCACTTGCCTGGGGGCTGCTGAACCACGCTAACCCGGCGGGCAGGGTTGCACCCCACGGTGCGTGCAGGTGGGCCTGCAGTAGGCCATAGGCGGTAAGCCCCAGACCCACCAGCGTGCCTACCGCGATGCCGTAGGCGACCGGCAGCTTGCGGCGGCCCGCCATGGCCATGAAGGCTGCACTGAAGAACACCCCCAGGAACACGGTGGCCAGCCAGGCCACCGGCCACCAGCCTGCATCACCGGCTCCAGACCGGGCCACCAGCAGCGCGTTGAAACCACCCACGGCGCCCAGCGCCAGCAGCGGTACCAAAAAGTTGCGATACCGCGCGCTCAGCTGTGCCGAATGCGCCGCTTTATTGGGCATTGTTGCGGTATGGCTGCGCGCATCGTTGGTCATTCTTGCGCGTTGCGCCGCTGGTCCCGCAGCATGAAGAGGTAGAGGCTTTCGACCTTCTCGCGCGCCCAGGGGGTCTTGCGCAGGAACTTGAGGCTGGAGCCCACGCTGGGGTCGATCTGGAAGCAGCGGATGGGAATCTGCCGCCCCAGCTCATCCCAGCCAAAGTAGTCGGCCAGGCCCACCACCATGGCTTCGAGTGTCACGCCGTGCAACGGATTGCGCGGCTGGGTGGGCTTGTTGGCCGG
>NZ_JBWKYJ010000035.1:0-46757 GCF_059423685.1 Acidovorax sp. GW460-11-11-14-LB4
GTGCGCCTACCGGCTGGGCCGGGGCGGGCACATCGGTGGGGGCGGGCGAAGGAGCGGGCTTTTTCTTGAAAAAACTGAACATTGGCGGGTTCTTAGAATCACCCCATTCTATGAAACGCGCTTTCACCCTACTGGGCCTGCTGGCCTGCCTCTCGTCCGGGGCTGCCTTTGCGGCAACCACCCCGGTGTCTCAACCCTCCACCACGCCGTCCGCCACGGCCTCTGGCGCGCAGCAGTTCACGCTCAAAAACGGCATGCAGCTCATCGTGCAGCCCGACCGCCGCGCCCCGACGGCGGTGCACATGGTCTGGGTGCGTGTGGGCTCGATGGACGAGGTGGACGGCACCTCGGGCGTGGCCCATGCGCTGGAGCACATGATGTTCAAGGGCACCAAGTCCCTGCCGCCGGGTGAGTTCTCGCGCCGCGTGGCGGCGCTGGGCGGGCGGGAGAACGCATTCACCAGCCGCGACTACACCGGTTACTACCAGCAGATCCCGTCCAACCGGCTGGAGGACGTGATGAAGCTCGAATCGGACCGGTTTGCCAACAACCACTGGCCCGACGAGGAGTTCAAGAAAGAGATCGAGGTCGTCAAGGAGGAGCGCCGCCTGCGCACCGAAGACCAGCCCCGGGCCGTGCTGGCCGAACAATTGTTTGCCGCCACCTTCAATGCGTCGCCCTACCGCCGCCCCATCGTGGGCTGGATGAGCGACCTGGACGCGATGACGCCTGATGACGTGCGCGCCTTCCACCGCCAGTGGTACACCCCCACCAACGCCGCCGTGGTGGTGGCGGGCGATGTGGATGTGGCCCAGGTGCGTGCGCTGGCCGAAAAGTATTACGGCAGCCTGCCCGTGCACGCGCTGCCCGCGCGCAAACCGCGCACCGAGCCCGAGCAAAAGGGCCTGCGCCGCATTGCCGTCAAGGCCCCGGCAGAGCAGGCCTATGTGGCCCTGGCCTTCCGCGCGCCCAGCCTGGACCGCGTGGACAACCTCACCGACGAAGACCGCGACGCCCTCGCGCTGATGGTGCTGTCGGCCGTTTTCAATGGCTATGACGGTGCCCGGCTGGACCGCGCACTGACCCAGGGGCCCAACCGCGTGGCCGACAGCGCCAGCAGCTCCGCCATGGTCACCGGGCGCGGACCCAGCCTGTTCATGCTCAGCGGCGTGCCCGCTGCGGGCAAGACCGCCCAACAGGTCGAAGACGCGCTGCGCGCCGAGGTGACCCGTGTGGCCAAGGATGGGGTGAGCGAGGCCGAGCTGAACCGCGTGAAGACGCAATGGATCGCCTCCACGGTGTACGAGCGCGACTCGGTGATGAGCCAGGCGCAGGAACTGGGGGGCAACTGGGTGCAGGGCTTTCCGCTGGACGCCAACGAGCGCCTGCTGGCCCTGCTGCGCACCGTGACCCCGGCGCAGGTGCAGGCCGTGGCTGCCAGGTATTTTGGCGACGACCAGCTCACCGTGGCAACGCTGCTGCCCCAGCCCCTGGACGCCCCCCGCGCCCGTCCCCAGCTGCCCCCAGGCGCTGCCATCCGCTGAACCCGCCCTGCGGAAACTGCCCATGATTACTATCAAAAACATAGCTGTCCGTGCTTTATGCACTAGCGCTATCGCCCTTTTTTCCTCCAATTCGGCCTGGGCGCTGCTGCCCATTCAGCACTGGACGGAGCCGGGCGGCGCCAAGGTCTATCTGGTCGAAAGCCCGGTCATCCCCATGGTGGACGTGCAAATCGACTTTGACGCTGGCACGCGCCGCGACCCGGCGGGCCAGTCCGGCCTGGCCAACGCCGTCGCCGCCATGGCCAGCAAGGGCGTGAAGGCCGGGCGCGACGCCAGCGCCGAGCCCGCGCTGGACGAAAACGGCCTGGGTGAGGCCTGGGCCGATCTGGGCGCCAGCTTTGAAGCCAATGCCGACAACGACACGCTGCACTACGTGCTGCGCTCGCTGACCGACCCGCCGCTGCTGGAGCGCGCTGCACGGCTGGCAGCCCGCCAGATTGCCGAGCCCACGACGACTGACGACGTCTGGCAACGCGACCGCGCCCGCTGGAGCGCCAGCCTGAAAGAAGCCAACACGCGCCCCGCCACCGTGGCCAACCATGCGTTCGCCGCTGCGGTGTATGGCAGCCACCCCTATGGCGTGCGTACCACCGAAGAGACGCTGGCGCGCATCGGCGTGGCCGACATGCAGGCCTTTCACGCGCAGTACGTGGCCGCCTGCCGCGCCAAGGTCAGCATCGTGGGCGCCGTATCGCGCGCCCAGGCGCAGACGCTGGTGGCTACGCTGCTGTCGCGCCTGCCTGCCAGTGCGGGCTGCGCACCGCTGCCGCCCGTGGGCGAAGTGGCGGCGCTGACGGCACCTGCCGAGAAGGCCATTCCGTTTGCCTCGGCCCAGGCCCACGTGCTGATCGGCCAGCCGGGCTTTCAGCGCCGCGACCCGGACTTCCTCGCGCTGCTTGTGGGCAACCACATCCTGGGCGGCGGTGGCTTTGTCTCGCGACTGACCCACGAGGTGCGCGAAAAGCGCGGCCTCTCCTACAGCGTCTACAGCTACTTCGCCCCCGGCCTGCACGCCGGGGCCTTCACCGTGGGCTTGCAGACGCGCCCCGACCAGGCCGCCCAGGCAGTGCAGGTCTCGCGCGACGTGATCGCCCGCTTTGTGGCCGAAGGCCCCACCGAGGCCGAGCTGCGCGCCGCCAAGGCCAATCTCATCGGCGGCTTTGCATTGCGCATCGACAGCAACAAGAAGCTGCTGGGCAACGTGGCCAACATCGCCTGGAACGACCTGCCCCTGGACTACCTGGACCAGTGGGCCAAAAAGGTCGAGGCCCTGACGGTTGCCGATGTGCGCACTGTCATGGCCCAAAAGCTGCAACCCGGCCGCATGGTGACCGTGGTGGTGGGAGGCAAGCAGCCATGAGCCGATCGACCCTGCGCGGCAGCGCCATCACCGCCGAAATCCGCAAGGCCCAGGCCGCAGCCGCTGTGGCCCCTGTGGACCCCAAGACCATCAAGAAAAACGCCAAGGACAAAGCTGCGGCGGCTGCCGCCCCCAAGGGCGCGGGCGAAATCCGCATCATCGGTGGGCAATGGAAGCGCACCCGCCTGCCCGTGGCGCAGCGCCCCGGCTTGCGCCCCACGCCCGACCGGGTGCGCGAAACGCTCTTCAACTGGCTGGGCCAGGACCTGAGCGGCTGGCGCTGCCTGGACGCTTTTGCGGGCACCGGTGCGCTGGGGCTCGAAGCCGCTTCGCGCGGCGCCGCGTCGGTACAACTGGTGGAAAGCGATGCTGCACTGGTGGCCCAGCTGCAGGTGCTGCAGGCCAAGCTGCAAGCCAGCGCCGTGCGTGTGCAGCGCGGCGACGGCGTGGCCGCCCTCAAGCAGGCCGCGCCCGCCAGTGTGGACCTGGTGCTGCTGGACCCGCCGTTTGACGGCGAGCTGTTTGCACCTGCTTTGCAGGCCGCTGCCAAGGCCGTGGCCGCCCAGGGCTTTATCTACCTCGAAGCGCCCCGCGCCTGGACGGACGAGGAGCTGGCCGGCAGCGGCCTGGCCGTGTACCGGCATCTGAAGGCTGGCGCCGTGCATGCGCACTTGCTGCGCCCTGTGGCAGCCACCACAGAATGAGCCAACGCCGGTTCATGTTGCACTGCACTGCATAATGCGCGCACGCGGCCCGGCGGGCCCTGCGGGGAGCGCCCCGGGGGCCGGGGCCAACGTCAATCGCCAGACAGGAGACAACCAGCCATGGCCCAGAACGTGCTCGCCGTGTACCCCGGAACCTTTGACCCCATCACGCTGGGCCATGAAGACGTGGTGCGCAGGGCCACCCAGTTGTTTGAACGTGTGATCGTGGCCGTGGCGGCGGGCCACCACAAGAAGACCCTGTTCTCGCTGGAAGAGCGCATCGAGATGGTGCGCGAGGCCGTGAAGATGTATCCCCAGGTGCAGGTCGAGCCCTTCTCGGGCCTGCTGCGCGACTTTGTGGTGTCGCGCGGCGGCAAGGCCATGGTGCGTGGCCTGCGCGCCGTGACCGATTTTGACTACGAGTTCCAGCTGGCGGGCATGAACCGCAGCCTGATGCCGCAGGTGGAGACCGTGTTCCTGACCCCCAGCGACAAGTACCAGTTCATCAGCAGCACCTTTGTGCGCGAGATTGCGGTGCTGGGTGGCGAGGTGACCAAGTTCGTGTCGCCCTCCGTCGAAGAGCGGCTGGCGGTCAAGGTGCGCAGCCTGGCGGCGCCGGGGAGCTGAGGACACGTCCGAAACGCACCCAGAGCCTCGGTTGTGGCTCTTTTGTGCCGATAGCGCTAGTGCAATATGCCTTTGCTGCTATCAAAATTATAGTTTGTAGATTCTGTAGCATCAGTCCATGGCGGGCGGCAGCTGCGTTGCAATGGCCTGGGCCTGCGCGCGCAGGGCCTCCAGCATGGGCACCACCTCGGGCAGGGGCGGGCGGTACAGCGGCAGCAGCGCCGTCACGCTGAACGGGATGGAAAACGCCAGCCGCCGCAGCACCAGCCGCTCGCTGGCGGCGGCCAGGGCGGTGACCGGGTTGACGATGGCGATGCCCAGACCCTGCTCGACCATGGCGCACACCGCGGCGGCACTGTGGGTTTCCACGCGCAGCGTGCGCTTTACGCCCGCCTCGGCAAACCGGGCGTCGATCAGGCGGCGGTAGGGGTCGTCGGCCGAGAGGCTCACAAAAAATTCACCGGCAAAGTCGCCGAGTTGCAGCACCGGCTGGCGTGCCAAAGCGTGGTGGGCGGGCAGCACGGCCACCTCGTCCAGGGTCAGCAGCACCTCCGCTCGCGTGCCGGGCGGGGCGGTGGTCTGCTCGCACAGGCCCAGGTCAAAGCGCTGGGCACTCATCCATTCTTCGAGCAGGGGCGATTCCTGTGGCGTGACAGATAAGCGCGTTGTGGAGTGTGCCTCGGAGTGCGACCGCATCAGCCGTGCCGCCGCGCCCGGCAGCAGCGCATGGGCCAGCGCGGGCAGGCACAGCACCGACAACTGCACGGCCCCCGACCGGCCCAGCGCCACGGCCCGGTCCACCACACGCTCCAGCCCCTGCCACGAGCGCTGTACCTCGTCCCACAGCGCCAGCGCCCGGGCGTTGGGGCGCAGTCGGCCCTGCACGCGCTCGAACAGGGCATAGCCCAGCAGCGATTCGAGCCGCGCCAGCTCGCGGCTCACCGTGGGTTGCGAGCTGTGCAGCAAGTCGGCGGCACCGGTGGCGCTGCCTGCGGTCATCACGGCGCGGAAGACCTCGATGTGGCGGTGGGTGATGCGGTGGGCCAGGGGGGGCTCGGTCATGCCAGTCATATGCAGAGCATATCCATATTGAATGGATGGCGTAAATCAAAGCATTCGACTGAATACATGGATGGCGGCATCATCCGCGCATCGTTCACGCCTTCTGTCTTTGGAGCCTCCCATGTCCAACCCTTTCTCCCCCGCCCAGCTCTGGGCCCTGGCTGACCAGTTTGGCACCCCGCTGTGGGTGTATGACGCGGCCACCATACGCCAGCGCATTGCGCAGGTGTCCAATTTCGAGACCATCCGTTTTGCGCAAAAGGCCTGCTCCAACATCCATATCCTGAAGCTCATGCGCGAGCAGGGCGTGAAGGTGGATGCCGTTTCGCGCGGCGAGATCCTGCGTGCGCTGGCGGCGGGCTATGTGGCGGGTGGCGAGCCTTCGGAGATCGTCTTCACCGCCGACCTGTTCGACGCCGCCACGTTGGACTGCGTGGTGGAGCACGGCGTGCCCGTGAACGCAGGCTCCATCGACATGCTGCACCAGCTGGGCGCGCGTTCGCCCGGCCATGCGGTGTGGCTGCGCATCAACCCCGGCTTTGGCCACGGCCACAGCAACAAGACGAACACGGGTGGCGAGCACAGCAAACACGGCATCTGGCACACCGACCTGCCTGCGGCGCTGGATGCGATCCAGCAGCACGGCCTGAAGCTGGTGGGCCTGCACATGCACATCGGCTCGGGTGTGGATTACAGCCACCTGCAGGAAGTGTGTGGCGCCATGGTCAACCTGGTGCGCACGGCGCATGCGGCGGGGCATGACCTGCACGCCATCTCGGCCGGTGGTGGTCTGTCCATCCCCTACCGCAGCGGCGACCCCGTGGTCGACACGCAGCATTACCACGGCCTGTGGGACGCCGCGCGCCAGCAGGCCGAGGCCATCGTGGGCCACAAGCTCGGCCTGGAGATCGAGCCCGGCCGCTTCCTGGTTGCCGAATCGGGCGTGCTGCTGGGCCAGGTGCGCGCCACCAAGAACGCGGGCAACAACCACTTTGTGCTGGTTGATACCGGCTTCAACGAACTCATGCGCCCGTCCATGTACGGCAGCTACCACGCCATGAGCGTGCTGCGCCGTGATGGTTCCACCGCAGCCGAGCAGCCCACGGTGGTGGCGGGCCCGCTGTGCGAGTCGGGCGACGTGTTCACCCAGGGCGACGGCGGCGTGGTGCTGCCGCGCGACCTGCCCGCCGCGCAGGTGGGTGATCTGCTGGTGATCCACGACACCGGGGCGTACGGCGCCAGCATGTCCTCCAACTACAACACGCGGCCTTTGATTGCCGAGGTGCTCGTGGATGGCGGCCAGGCCCGCCTGATCCGCCGCCGCCAGACGGTGGACGAGCTGCTGGCGCTGGAGTTGGGGCTGTAAGCCAGGCCGCAGCGCTGCTCAGGGGCGCCGCGGGCCGAGCCGGCAAGAGGTGCGGGTAGGTGAGGGCCTACGGGTTTGGGGTGCAAAGCCGGACAAGCACCAGCCGGGGTGAGAAATACAGTGAAACCACCTGAACTTCTCACCTTTCAAGGAGATCCCCATGCCTCTCATTGCCTGGCTACTTGGCGTCCCGCTGTCGGTTGTGCTGCTGCTGATGCTGTTTGGGGTGTTTTGAATCCACCCGCGGAGCGCATTGCATCAGCGCCACCAAACAAAAGGCCCCTGTGGAATTCCGCAGGGGCCTTTTGTTTTGGGCATCACTATTGGGGTCATATCAGCTCGGACGCGGGCCCGCGCCCCATCAGCGTGACGACCGCATCGGCCGGCGTGAGCTGGCCATCCAGCAGCGCCACCACCGCGCGGGTGATGGGCATGTCCACCCCCAGCTGGGCCGCCCGCTGCGCCACGGTGCGGGCGCTGTAAACGCCCTCGGCCACATGGCCCAGCGACTCGACGGCCTGCGGCAGGGTTTTGCCCTCGGCCAGCAGCATGCCCACGCGCCGGTTGCGCGACAGGTCGCCGGTGGCGGTCAGCACTAGGTCGCCCAGGCCGGACAGGCCCATGAAGGTGTCGGGCCGCGCGCCCAGCGCCAGGCCCAGCCGCGTCATCTCAGCCAGGCCGCGCGTGATGAGTGCGGCGCGGGCGTTGAGACCCAGCGCAAGCCCGTCGCACAGGCCGGTGGCAATGGCCAGCACGTTCTTCACCGCGCCGCCCACTTCCACGCCCACGATGTCTTCGTTGGCATACACGCGCACGCTCGGGCTGTGAAAGGCGTTGACCAGCGCATCGCGCACCTGCGCATGGGGGCTGGCAGCCACCAGGGCGGTGGGCTGGCCCAGCGCCACTTCTTGGGCAAAGCTGGGGCCGCTAAATACGCCTGCTATCAGTTCAGGAGCTACCAGGGCTTGTACTTCATGCGCCAGCAGCCCAAAAGACCTGGAATTGCCAGCGGTTGCAGCCTCAAAGCCCTTGCACAGCCAGGCCACAGGGGCAGCGCAGCCATGCAAGGCCTGCAGCATGCCGCGCAAAGCCGCCATGGGCGTGGCAACGATGACGAGGTCGGCCCCGGTCCACAGCGCAGCAAAGTCGCCATGGGCCAGCGTGAGGGAGGGGGGGAGGGTGATGCCCGGCAGGTAACGCGCGTTCTGCCGCTGCGTCTGCATCTGGGCCGCCTGGGCGGCATCGCGCGCCCACAAGGTGACGGCACGGCCTGCGGGGTGCTGGGCGGCACTCATGGCCACCGCTGTCCCCCAGGCCCCAGCGCCCAATACTATGATTTTCATAGCTGTATGCGCTTATTCATCCAGCACTACAGGCAAAAATGCCTGTAAATGCTTACTGCGTGATGATGGGCGAGGCCTGGCCTGCGGCCTGGGCTTGCTGCTGCTCGTACATGGCCTGGAAGTTGATTTCGGCCAAGTGCACGGGCGGGAAGCCAGCGCGGTTGATCACGTCGGCCACATTGCCGCGCAGATAGGGGTACACGATCTGGGGGCAGGCGATGCCCATGATGGGGCCCATCTGGTCTTCGGGCACGTTGCGGATTTCGAAAATGCCGGCTTGCTTGGCTTCGACCAGGAACACAGTCTTGTCCTTGATCTTGGTCTGCACGGTGGCGGTCACAGCCACTTCAAAGATGCCTTCGGCCACGGGGGTGGCTTCCACGCCCAGCTGGATGTCCACGCTGGGTTGCTCTTGTTCGAGCAGGATGGCGGGGGAGTTGGGCTGCTCCAGCGACATGTCCTTGAGGTAGACGCGCTGGATCTGGAACACGGGGTTTTCTTGGTCGGCCATGGTGAAGTCTCTTTGCTCTTACGAAATTGCTAGCAAAACAAAACCCGCCGGGGAGCAGCTCCCGCAGCGGGCACATGGGGCTGCATTATGCAGCGCCCAGACAGGGGGTCAGGCGCCGAGCAAGGGCATCAGCTCGCCACGGCTGTCCAGCGCCACCAGATCGTCGTGGCCACCCACATGGGTGTCGCCGATGTAGATCTGCGGCACCGTGCGGCGGCCGGTGATTTCCATCATGTGGCTGCGCGCGGCGGGGTCGGTGTCGATGCGGATCTCCTCGATCTGCTCCACGCCCTTGGACTTGAGGATCTGCTTGGCCCGGATGCAATAGGGGCAGACGGCGGTGGTGTACATCTTCACGGGTTGCATGGCGAACCTTCCTCTTTCTTCCTGTGGGACTGAAAAACCAGTCGCAAGACTAGCGCTGACCGAATAACTGGGGGCGGATCAGGCTTTTTCCACAGGCAGGCTGGCTTCGCGCCAGGCCTTCATGCCACCAGCGAGTGCCTGGGCGTTGTCGTAGCCCAGTTTTTTGGCAATGGCGACGGCGCGGTTGGCGCGTGCGCCGCTGGCGCACACCAGCACCACGGGCAGGGCCTTGTTCTTGACCACGGTGGGCAGGCGCTCTTCGAGCTGGGACACGGGCACGTTCTTGGCGCCAGTCACGTGGCCGGTGGCGAATTCCTCGGCTTCGCACACGTCGATGACCACCGCTTTTTCGCGGTTGATGAGCTGCACGGCGCGTGCTGGCGTCAGCGAACCGCCACTGGCGTTCTTGAGGACCGGCCACAGCAACATGCTGCCCGAAGCCAGTGCAACGAGGAACAGATACCAGTTATCAATAATGAATTTCACGAAGCTTCCTTGGGTTGGCGAACAGCGTAATTCTAGAATGCTGGGTTTTGGCCCGCATTTTTTTGACCTGCCTTTCCTGGGGAAACCATGTACAAGCTCGTTCTGATCCGCCACGGCGAATCCACCTGGAACCTTGAAAACCGCTTTACCGGCTGGACCGATGTGGACCTCACGCCCACCGGTGTCTCCCAGGCCATGTCGGCCGGCAAGCTGCTCAAGGCCGAGGGCTACGAGTTCGATCTGGCGTTCACCAGCGTGCTCAAGCGCGCCATTCACACCCTCTGGTACGCGCTGGACGAAATGGACTGCACCTGGCTGCCCGTGGCCAAGGACTGGCGCCTGAACGAGCGCCACTACGGCGCCCTGCAGGGCCTGAACAAGGCCGACATGGCCAAGCAGTATGGTGACGAGCAGGTGCTGGTATGGCGCCGCAGCTATGACACGCCCCCGCCAGCGCTGGAAGCCACCGACCCCCGCAGCGAGCGTGGTGACCGCCGCTACGCTGGGGTGGCTGCCGAGAATGTGCCCCTGACCGAGTGCCTGAAAGACACCGTGGCCCGCGTGCTGCCGTTCTGGAACGAGGCCATGGCGCCCGCCATCCGCTCGGGCAAGCGGGTGGTGGTGGCTGCGCATGGCAACTCCATCCGCGCGCTGGTGAAGTACCTGGACAACATCTCCGAGACCGACATCGTGGGTCTGAACATTCCCAACGGGATTCCACTGGTATACGAGCTCGACGCCGACCTCAAGCCCATCCGTCACTACTATCTGGGCGATGCCGAAGCGGCGGCCAAGGCCGCAGCCGCCGTGGCATCGCAGGGCAAAGCGTAAATCGCAGGTAAAGAGCGGGGAAAACCCCGCTTATCCCCGCCAAAGTGAGCATCCATGCGGAACTGCGGCGGGTTTGGCCCTTCCAAGGTGTATATTGGTTTCGAAGCGGTAAAAGGTGTTGTATGGGCCACAAACTCAAGATTGCAGGATGGGTATCGGTAGGCGTGGTGGCGGGTGCGCTCACCACGGTGTCACTGCAAACGGTGGCGCGTGGCGCCATGACGCCGTTGCCTCTCGAAGAAATCCAGCAGTTGTCCGCCGTGTTCGGCCTGGTCAAGACCGATTACGTCGAGCCGGTCGATGACAAGAAGCTCATCACCGACGCCATCTCCGGCATGGTCTCCAGCCTGGATCCGCACTCGCAGTACTTCGACAAGAAGTCCTTCAAGGAATTCCGCGAGGGCACTTCCGGCCGCTTCGTGGGCGTGGGCATCGAGATCACGCAGGAAGACGGCCTGATCAAGATCGTGTCGCCCATCGAAGGCTCGCCGGCCTTCCGCGCCGGCCTCAAGACCAACGACCTGATCACCAAAATTGACGAAACCGCCGTCAAGGGCCTGGCGCTGAATGACGCCGTCAAGCGCATGCGCGGCGAGCCCAGTACCAAGGTCACCCTCACCATCTTCCGCAAGGACGAGAACCGCACGTTCCCTGTCACCATCACGCGCGAAGAGATCAAGACCCAGTCCGTCAAGGGCAAGGTGATCGAGCCCGGTTACGCCTGGATCCGCCTGTCGCAATTCCAGGAGCGCACGGTGGATGACTTTGTGCGCAAGGTGGAAGAGGTCTACAAGCAGGAGCCCAACCTCAAGGGCCTGGTGCTGGACCTGCGCAACGACCCCGGCGGCCTGCTGGATGCAGCCGTGGCAATTTCTGCGGCTTTCCTGCCCGAGAACGTGACGGTGGTCACCACCAATGGCCAGCTGGCCGACAGCAAGGCCACCTACAAGGCTGCCCCCGACTACTACCAGCGCCGCGGCGGCGGTGATCCGCTCAAACGCCTTCCCGCGTCCCTCAAGGCGGTGCCGCTGGTGGTGCTGGTCAACGAAGGCTCTGCCTCCGCCAGCGAGATCGTGGCTGGTGCGCTGCAGGACCACAAGCGCGCCACCATCATGGGCAGCCAGACCTTCGGCAAGGGCTCGGTGCAGACCGTGCGTCCGCTGGGGCCTGACACGGGCATCAAGCTGACCACCGCCCGCTATTACACGCCGAGTGGCAAGTCGATCCAGGCCAAGGGCATCGTGCCCGACGTGATGATTGACGAGTCGGAAGAGGGCAACATCTTTGCCGCCTTGCGCATGCGCGAGGCAGATCTGGACAAGCATTTGAACAGCGGCCAGGGTGAAGAGAAGAAGGACGAAGCCCGTGAAAAGGCCCGTGAGGAAGCCCGCAAGCGCATGGAAGAAGAAGCCAAGAAGCCTGCGGCCGACCGCAAGGTGCCCGAATTCGGTTCGGACAAGGACTTCCAGCTGGTGCAGGCCCTCAACCAGCTCAAGGGTCGCCCTGTGCTGGTCAGCAAGACGCTGACAGAGCGCAAGGAAGAAAAGAAAGAGAATTGAGCCTTTCGCGCTCTGACCCCGGGCTGGATTTCGCGAGGAATCCAGCCTTTTTCATGTCCGCCTGTTTCACCGTTGATTTTTTGGCCGCTGCAGGCCAGCCTTCCCATGACCGATGACCAGCTCCTGCGCTATTCCCGCCACATCCTGCTCGACGAGGTGGGCATCGAGGGACAGGAGCGGGTGTTGGAAGCCCATGCTCTCGTCATCGGCGCTGGCGGGTTGGGGTCGCCCGCTGCGCTGTACTTGGCGTCCGCCGGTGTGGGCCACATCACACTCGTCGATGACGATGTGGTGGACCTGACCAACCTGCAGCGCCAGATTGCGCACACCACCCCGCGCGTGGGCAGTCCCAAGGTCCAGTCGGCGGCGCAGGCCATGGCCGACATCAACCCCGAGGTGCAGGTCACCGCACTGCAGGCCCGGGTGGATGCGGCGGCTCTCGACAGTCTGGTGCGCGATGCCACCGTGGTACTCGACTGCAGCGACAACTATGCGACCCGCCAGGCGGTCAATGCCGCGTGTGTGCGTCATAACAAACCCTTGGTGGCGGGGGCTGTGATCCAGTTCGATGGGCAGATCACGGTGGTGGACCCGCGCGATGCGCAGTCGCCTTGTTATGCCTGCATCTTCCCGCCGGATGCGGAGTTTGAAGAAGTCCGCTGCTCCACGATGGGTGTATTTGCTCCGCTGGTGGGTGTGGTGGGTGCGATGCAGGCAGCCGAGGCGCTCAAGCTCATAGCGGGTGTGGGGCAGTCGCTGGCGGGTCGGCTGCTGATGCTCGATGGCCGGGCTATGGAGTGGAGCACCATGCGCGTTCAGCGCCACGCCCATTGCAAGGTGTGTGTTGCACGGTAGGATTTTTCCTACATGGCCAGCGTGTTGTGGCTGGCAGAATCCGGCGCATGGAAGCCTTAAATTCAAGGCTAGGACAGCGTGACCCGCACTGTCCGTACACATGGACCCGCCCGTGAAACTGCGCACCTACATTGTTGAAGACAACGCGACCATCCGCGAGAACCTGATCGGAACTCTGGAGGAGTTGGCGTCTGTGGAAGCGGTGGGCGTGGCAGAAACCGAAGACGACGGTACGAACTGGTTGTCCTCGCACCCTGAGGAATGGGACTTGGCCATCGTGGATCTGTTCTTGCGCCAGGGCAGCGGATTGGGTGTGCTGGCTGCCTGCCGCACGCGGCGGCCTGGCCAAAAAATGGTGGTGCTCAGCAATTACGCCACGCCGGATGTGCGCATGCGCTGTGCGCAGCTGGGTGTGGATGCCGTGTTTGACAAATCCAACGAGATCGACGCGTTGGTGGACTACTGCGTACAGCACAGCAGCCCGGCCCACGGGCTGGAGGCCGGTAGCGGCGGCGGTGTGTCTGCCGCCTCATCGGGCGCATCCCAGTGACACAACCCGCCGCCGCGTGCGTGGGTGCATGCGGCAGTCGGGGTGCTTCTTTTTCCTTCTTTTTCAGCGCAAAAGCAAGACTTGCCTACGCCCGGCAGCGCCGGGCTCTGGCCAGATCCTGGATGTCAGTCGATCAGGCGATTTTTGAGTGCGTAGTAGGTCAGGTCGCTGTTGGACGAGAGGCTCATCTTTTCCATCAGGCGGGTGCGATAGGTGCTCACCGTTTTCACGCTCAGCGACAACGACTTGGCGATATCGCCCGCCGTCTCTCCCTTGGCCAGCTTCAGGAACACCTGGAACTCTCGCTCAGACAGCTGCTCGTGCGGTGGCGCATCGTCCTTGCGGTTGAGTTGCTGTGCGAGCAGTTCGGCCACGGCAGGCGTCAGGTAGCGGCGGCCCAGAGCAATGGTACGAATGGCCTCCACGATCTCCGACGGTTCGCACTCCTTGTTCAGGTAACCACTGGCACCCTGGCGGATCAGGTTGATCGCGTAGTGTTCTTCAGGGTAGCCACTCAGGATCAGAATGCCCATGTCGGGCGCCTTGGCGCGCAGCATGGCCAGCGCGTCCAGCCCGCTTTGGCCAGGCATCGACAGGTCCATCAGCAGCACATCGATTTCCTTGTTGCGCACCAGGTCGATGGCCTCGCGGCCATTGGCCGCCTCGCCTTCCACCCGCAAGTCCACGTGCTCGGACAAGAACTGCCGCAGCCCGGAACGAACAATCGCGTGGTCATCCACAATGCCAATCTTGATCATTGATGCTTCTTTCGAGGCGGCAGCAAAGGTGCTGCCGGTGTGTATTGAAGTCCAGGCGCTCGGCATGTCGTTGCATGGCTGGTGCTCCTGGCAGGTAACGGGTCATTATCCAGAATAAGCGTATGAATCTCCAAGAAAACACCCGGCGTTGGTTACCAAAAGTCCGACAGATGGCCTTGAGCCTGCCCATGGCGCTGTTGGCGGCCATGGTGCTGGTGGGCATCAATGAAACGGGGCACATGCGTTCGCAGGACGCGGTGGAACAACTGGCCCAGGGGCTGACCACGCGGGCCGATGTGAACAAGCTGCTGCAAAGCATGCTGGATGCGGAAACCGGCCAGCGGGGTTATCTGCTCACGGGCAACGAGACCTACCTGGAACCGTATGACAAGGCCGTAGCGACCGTGCAGACCAACCTGGATCGCCTGCGCAACCAGTTCATGACATCGCCCGAGGACATGCAGGAGTTCGCGTTGCTGTCGCGGCAGATCTCGCGCAAGCTGGCTGAGATGGAGCTCAGCCTGCGCCTGCGCCGCCAGGGCAACGAAGACGCATGGAAGTTTATTCTGAACACGGATGTGGGCAAGGAGCACATGGAGGCGATCCGCCAGCACGCGCAAGAGCTGATTGCCCGCAGCGACCAGCGCCTGCAACAGGGGCGCGAGCAGATCGAGCAGTCGCTGATGCTGTCGCGCATTGGCATTGCCACGGTCACTGCCATTGGCCTGCTGGCGTTCTACATGTACCTGCGCCAGACGCAGGCGGTTCAGACCGTCAACCTGCGCGAGCAAGAGGTGCTGGAGCGTGAGCGCGACCGCCTGGAAGGGCTGGTGCGCGACCGCACGGCCACGCTGTCCGAGTTGGCCAACCACTTGCAGGAGGTGCGCGAAGAAGAACGGGGCCATCTGGCGCGGGAACTGCACGACGAGCTGGGCGCGCTGCTGACGGCTGCCAAGCTGGATGTGGCGCGCCTCAAATCCAAGATCGATGCCACTGCGCCCGACATTGCCGAGCGCCTCAAGCACCTCACCGAAACGCTCAACAGCGGCATTGCGCTCAAGCGTCGCATCATCGAAGACCTGCGACCGTCGTCGCTGTCGAACCTGGGGCTCACCGCCGCGCTGGAGATACTGACACGCGAATACGCCGAGCGCGCAGGCATTGAGGTTGAGACCAGTCTGGAGGCCGTTCAACTGCCCGACGCAGCGCAGCTCACGGTGTATCGCATGGTGCAAGAGGCGCTGACCAACATCGGCAAGTACGCCAAAGCCAGCAAGGTGCTGGTGTCGGTGCACGGCTACCCCACGCATGTGGCGGTGCAGGTGCGCGACGATGGTGTGGGTTTCGACCCTGGCACCGTGCGCCCCACCTCGCACGGCTTGGCTGGCATGCGCCACCGGGTCGAGGCAGCGGGCGGGCGTCTCACGCTCACTTCGCGGCCTGGCAATGGCACCTTGTTGTCGGCCGTGCTGCCGCTGCCGCGCACCTCGTCGGAGCCGCGCCGCAACGCCGCTGCGCACGACGCCTGAGGCATACGCCGCCTTCTTTCTGCGTCTCCCTCATTCCCTGCATTGCGTGGCGCAGCGCATGCAGGCCCACGTGCGACACCCGCGGGCTATGGGCGCGCCATGCCCGGAGCCAGCGTCCCGTCGTGGCGTGCCTGCGCTGCAGCCGCTTGTGCGCGCTACCGTGCGCCCGGTCCGGCCAGTGCGCGCCGTCCTACACGACGCCCACTGCGCCGCCGACATGGGCGCGCGCCGCGCACCGGCATCCAGGGCACAAGTAGATACCTACAGTTGGTCCCAGGCGTTGAGGTTTTGGCGCCACCCGATCTGCCGGCAAGCCGGCCACCCATAAGGAGATGGAAATGTTGCACTACGCAGTTGTTTTTCTGGTGATCGCGCTGATTGCAGCCCTCTTCGGTTTTGGCGGTATTGCTGCCGGTGCCGTGGGCATTGCGAAGATTCTGTTCTTTGTGTTCGTGATCATGGCTGTGGTCACCTTCGTGCTGGGGCTCCTGAAAAAGGGGTGAGTCAGGCCGCAACGCCTGGACTGCTGCCCTTCACCCCCTCCCGCATCCCCGTACCCCATACCCCAAGGAGTTTCCCCATGAGCCTTCAGACCGCTACCGACAAAGTGACCCACGGTGTTCGCAACCTGGCCGATGACGTGCTGCAAAGCGCGCAGGACGCAGTGCAGACCACCCGGGCTGCCGCCGACCATTCGCTGGACAAGGCCGAAGAAAGCGTGCGCGCCCTGCGCCGCCAGACCGACCCGGCGATTGATGACCTGGCAGCCCGTGCACAGGACCTGGCTGCTCGCAGCATCGACTACTGCGCCGAGACCAGCGCGCGTGCACGCCGTCAGATCCAGCAGGCAGCCGAAGTCACCGGCAAGTATGTGGCCGAGCAGCCCGGCAAGTCGCTGGTCATTGCCGCTGCATCGGGGGCTTTGCTGGCCACCGTGGCGATGTGGATGTCCCGCCGGCGCAATGCATACTGAGGGCTAGCACACCGGTGTTTGCACGCTGGTGCCTCGCCCGCAGCGCCTGGCTATGCGCCAGCGCTGTCCTTTTTCCCACAGTCCGCCGGTCGCGGAGGGTGCAACAGACCGGTGGACTGAACATGTCCCAGCACCCGCGTTCCCAACCATTCTTGAACAAGGAAAACACCATGAAATACGCACGTGCCCTCGCTTTTGCCGCAGTTGCCGGTATCACCATCGTCACAGCCACCGGTTGCTCGGTGGCTCGCGAACAGCAAACAGTTGGCTCCTATGTGGATGACGCCGGCATCACCACCGCCGTGAAGGCCAAGATGGCCGAAGACAAGAACGTGTCTGCCACCTCCATCAGCGTGGAAACGCTCAATGGCACGGTGCAGCTGTCGGGCTTTGCCAAGTCGCAGGCTGAAAAGAACCAGGCCGAAAACATTGCGCGCAACACCAAGCATGTGCGCGAAGTGCGCAACAGCATCGTTGTGCGGCCCTGACCGGTAGGGCTGACGCCCTGCACCCGAGGCCCCACGCCCCTGGCGCAGTGGCTTCGATCCTGAAGCAGGCTCCGGGCATGTCCCGGGGCCTGCTTTTTTCATGGACCCATCCTGGCGCTGCAAAAGGGGGTCCGTGCGTTGTTCCTCCTCACTGCTCCGGTCCACGGGGTATAAGCTCCACACCATGCGGGTATTCAATTGCGACCATTGCGGTCATCTGGTGTTTTTCGATAGCGTGCAGTGCCTGCATTGCGGCAGTGCGCTGGCCTTCTTGCCCGATGTGCTGACCATGGCTGCCCTGGCCCCTGCACCGCAGGACGGTGCCGACCTGTGGCGCCGCCAAGGGGGGCAGGGCAGTGCCCACTACAGCGGGCGCCTTTACCGCATGTGCCGCAACCACACGGACCACCAAGCCTGCAACTTCGCGATACCCGCCAACGACTTTGCGGAGCTGTGTGTTTCGTGCCGCCAGACCCGGGTGATGCCCGACCTGTCCGAGCCCGCCAACATGGGGCGCTGGATGCAGATCGAAGCGGCCAAGCGGCGGCTGTTCTACAGCCTGGCCCGTCTGGGCCTGGAGCCGGCGCCCGGGCGTACCGGTCCAGTGTTCGAGTTTTTGGCCGAGGTGCCGGGCGGACCGCCCGTGCTGACGGGCCACCACAGTGGGACCATCACGCTCAACGTGGCTGAGGCGGACGACGACGAACGCGCGCGCCGCCGCATCGCGCTGGGTGAGCCCTACCGCACTCTGATCGGTCACCTGCGCCATGAGTCCGGCCACTTCTATTGGGACCAGCTGGTGCGCGACGGCGGGCGGCTGGACGACTTCAGACAGATGTTTGGTGACGAGCGCCGGGACTACGCAGCGGCGCTGGAGGCGCACTACGCCAAGGGCAACGAGGGCAGTGACTGGGCCAACCACCATGTGAGTGCCTATGCCGCAGCCCACCCCTGGGAAGACTGGGCTGAAACCTGGGCCCATTACCTGCACATGATCGACCTGCTGGAAACCTCGGCCAGCTATGCCACCGAGGTCACCATTCCCGGTATCTATGGCGCGCAGCGCAGCAGCGCCATCGATCCCTTTGCCAGCCCGGCGCCCGACTTTCAGTCCATGGTGCAACACTTGGTGCCGCTGACGCTGCTGCTCAACAGCCTTACGCGCAGCCTGGGTCAACCTGATGCCTACCCGTTCGCGCTGGCGGGTGAGGTGCTGGCCAAGCTGCGCTTTGTGCACGACATGGTGCGTGCAGCGGCCGCGCGTCCTGCCCCTGTGGCCACCATGGCACCCATGCCGCCACCCTCGCCGGCTGCGAATCAAGGTATCAAAAAGAATAGCAAAACAGCCAATAAAGACCGGCGCTAGAGAGCGATTCGGCCGAAATATTGACGGTGGCTGTCGGCCGGGCATGAAAACGGCCTGGAACTTGCTTGAGGGCTTGCAGGAGATTGGCTCTCATGCAGAAGTTCGACGAGATGGTTACCCGGCTGCCCCTGGCCGGTCTGGGCGGTGCGGCAGGCTGGGCGGGCAGTGATGTACGGCCCCACTATGCGCGGTTTGCCCAGTGGCTGGCGCGCCAGAGTGCCGAATCCATGCAGGCGCGGCGCGCGGAGGCCGAGGTCATCTTCCGGCGCGTGGGCATCACCTTCGCCGTCTACGGCGCCAAGGACGAGGACGGCGCGGGCACCGAGCGGCTCATCCCCTTCGACCTGATCCCCCGCATCATTCCGCAGCAGGAATGGGCGCACATGCAGCGGGGCCTGGTGCAGCGGGTCACGGCGCTCAATCGCTTCATTCACGACGTGTACCACGGCCAGGACATCCTGCGCGCAGGCATCGTGCCTGCCGAGCAGATCCTGCGCAACGCCCAGTTCCGGCCGGAGATGGTCGGCGTTCATGTGCCGCTCGATATCTACTCCCACATCAGCGGCATCGACATCGTGCGGGCACCGGATGCGGCAGGCGAGGGCGTGTACTACGTGCTGGAAGACAACCTGCGCGTGCCCAGCGGCGTGAGCTACATGCTCGAAGACCGCAAGATGATGATGCGGCTGTTCCCCGAACTGTTCGCTCAGCACCAGGTGGCACCGGTGGCGCATTACCCGGACTTGCTGCTGGACACCCTGCGCGCCAGCGCCCCGGCCGGCGCGGCCGACCCGACCGTGGTGGTGCTGACCCCCGGCATGTACAACAGCGCCTATTTCGAGCACGCCTTCCTCGCGCAGCAGATGGGCGTGGAGCTGGTCGAGGGGCAAGACCTCGTGGTCAAGGACCAGTTTGTGTACATGCGCACCACGCGCGGGCTGCAGCGGGTGGACGTGATTTACCGCCGGGTGGATGACGACTTCCTCGATCCCGATGTCTTCCGCCCCACCTCCACCCTGGGTTGTGCGGGGCTCATGTCCGCCTACCGGGCCGGCAATGTCGCCATCTGCAACGCCGTGGGCACAGGCGTGGCGGACGACAAGTCCATCTACCCCTATGTGCCGGACATGATCCGCTTCTACCTCGGTGAGGAGCCCATCCTGCAGAACGTGCCCACCTGGATGTGCCGCAAGCCGGACGACCTGCGGTACGTGCTGGACCACCTGCATGAACTGGTGGTGAAGGAGGTGCATGGCGCGGGCGGCTACGGCATGCTGATTGGCCCCGCGGCCACCCGGGCCGAGATCGAGGCCTTCCGCGCCGCAGTCATCGCCAAGCCCGACGGCTACATCGCCCAGCCCACGCTGAGCCTCTCCAGCTGCCCCACTTATGTGGACAGCGGCATTGCGCCCCGCCACATCGACCTGCGGCCCTTTGTGCTCAGCGGCCAGAAGGTGCAGATGGTGGCGGGCGGCCTCACGCGCGTGGCGCTCAAGGAGGGGTCGCTGGTGGTCAATTCGTCGCAGGGCGGGGGCACCAAGGACACCTGGGTGCTGGGCGATCAGCCCGCTGCAGCACACATACCGTCATCACCAATGCAAACACAACGCCAAGGGAGGGAATGACCATGCTGAGCCGTACCGCCGATCATTTGTTCTGGATGGCCCGTTACACCGAACGGGCAGAAAAGCCCTGCGCAGCGGGGCTTTCGAAAAAATACCGCAAGCGTGTGCAACACGCTCGGGGTTCTCTGCCCTCGTCCAAGAAGGAGATCACATGCTGAGCCGCACCGCCGATCATTTGTTCTGGATGGCCCGGTACACCGAAAGGGCAGAGAACACCGCACGCATGCTCGACGTCAACTACCAGAGTGCGTTGCTACCCCAATCGACCGAGGTGGCCACCCTGGGCTGGCAGGGCTTGCTGTCCATCAGCGAGCTGCTGCCTGCCTACATCGCCCAGCATGGCGAGGTGACGCCCGCCAAGGTGCTCGACTTCATGGTCAAGGACCCGTCTAACCCGTCGTCCATCGTGGCCTGCCTGCAGGCTGCGCGCGAGAACGCGCGGGCCGTGCGCGGTGCGCTCAACACCGAGGCCTGGGAGATCCAGAACCAGACCTGGCTCGAAGTGAACCGCCTGATCGCCAGCGGTGCACTGGAGCAGGACCCGGCGCGATTCTTCGAATGGGTGAAGTTCCGCTCGCACCTCTCGCGGGGTGTGACGGTGGGCACCCTGCTGCAGGACGAGGCGCTGCATTTCATGCGCCTGGGCACCTTTCTGGAGCGGGCCGACAACACGGCGCGGCTGCTGGATGTGAAGTTTCACGCGGTGCAGAGCGACTTCATGGGCGCGGCCACGGCGCAGGACCAAGACTACGACTTCTACCACTGGAGCGCCATCTTGCTCAGCGTGTCGGGCTTCGAGACCTACCGCAAGGTGTACCGCGACGTGATCACGCCCGAACGTGTGGCCGAGCTGCTGATCCTGCGGGCCGACATGCCCCGCTCACTGCACGCTTGCATGAAAGAGGTGCTAGGCAACCTCGACATGCTGGGCAGCGGCCAGTCGGCCGAGACCCAGCGGCACGCGGGGCGGCTGCTGGCACACCTCAAGTTCGCACGCATCGATGAAATCCTCACCCATGGACTGCACGCCTACCTCACCCAGTTCCTGGAGCGGGTGAACGACCTGGGCGCGCGGATCAGCCGGGACTTCCTGGTGCCTGCGGCGGTGTGAGGGGTGTATCTGGCGCGTCTGGCGCAGCGGCCATAGCGGCCGTAGCGGCGGGCACCGGCTCCACCGTCACGCCCACCTGCAGCACATGGTGGTCGCCGCCATGGATCACGCCGCGCAGCGGCGACACATCCGAAAAATCGCGGCCGATGGCCAGGGTCACATAGTCCTCGCCCGCCGCGCGGTCGTTGGTGGGGTCCAGGTCAAACCAGGTGTTGTCGTCTGATGCGCCATCACTTTCGTCGGCTGCCGGTGACCACACCGATACCCAGGCGTGCGATGCATCGGCCCCCACCAGCCGGGGTTGCCCGGGCGGGGGCTCGGTCAGCAGGTAGCCGCTCACATACCGCGCCGCCAGGCCCAGGCTGCGCAGGCAGCCGATCATCACGTGGGCAAAGTCCTGGCACACGCCCCGGCGCAGCCGCAGCGATTCGAGCGCGGGCGTGCCCGCGTCGGTGGCGTTGGATGTGTAGGCAAAGTCGGCATGGATGCGCGACATCAGGTGGCGGGCGGCCTGCATCAGCGGGCGGCCGGGTGCAAAGCTCTCGGCGGCATAGGCCACAAAGTCGGCATGCCGGGGAATGTAGGGCGAGGCAAAGCTGAACTCAGTGGCCGCGTGGTAGGGCTGGCCGCGCCGATAACCCAGTCGCTCGCGCACGGCCTCCCAGGGCTCGCCAGGCGGTGCGGCAGGCACGGGCAGGGTCTCCAGCAGGCTTTCGGCGCGCACCCGCAGTTGCTCGTGGGTGAACGGCAGGCTGAAGAACGCGCGGGTGTTGCCAAACACGTCCTGCACCAGGTTGCACTGTGTTGGGGCGGGGTCCACCTGCAGGCTGTGGGTCAGCACGCGCTGCACCACACCGGTGCGCGGGCGCAGATGGGCCATGTGCTGGGCGTTTTGCACCGCCGGGCTGTAGTGGTACACCGTTTCGTGGATGACGCGCAGCTTCATGGTCAAGCTCCTACGCTGTGCCGAAGTGCATCCGCCGAATGCGTGAAGTAGCGCGTGGCCAGCACATCCGACAAGCCCATCACGCCCCGCACACACCGGCCCAGATAATCCTCCAGCGCTGCATGGCGCCCCTCGGCATCCTGTGCGCACAGGGCCACCAGCGACAGGTCGGACGCCTCAGGGATGCCCGTGGCGGCGGATTCGCCGGGCGTGCCCGCGGCCGCTTCGATCTTGGCAATGCGCCCGCGCAGCGTCTGCGCGACCCAGGCCAGCGAGCGGGGGTTGTCGCGGTCGATCACCAGCAGGTCCAGCAGGGCGGGCATGTCGCGCCGCTGCTGGTACTGCGCGTGGAAGGTGATGGTGCTGTCAAACAGCGCCACCATGGCCTCGAAGCCGCCTTCATCGTGCACGGCGCCGGTCTGCAGGCCGCTTTCCAGCGCCGAGGCTAGAAAGCCCAGGCGCTCCAGGTGACGCCCGATGGACAGCAGGCGCCAGCCGTCGTCGCGGGTCATGCGGTCGGTCTGCTGGCCCGTCATGGCGGCGGTGTGGCCGCTCAGCCCTTCCAGCTGGCGCAGCGCGTCCAGCGGCGAATAGTCGCCGTCGTCTTCGGCCCCTGTGCGGGGCGCAAAAAACTCCGCCTCGGCGCGCACGATGAGGTTCCAGTGTTCCTGCGACAAACGGTCGCGCACGGCCGAGGCTGCACCCAGGATGCCGCGCAGGTTGTAGCCCACGCTGGTCACCTGCGCGGGCTGCGTCAGCCCGGCGATCAGCGAGCGCTCGAACACGCGCCGTGCCTGCCCGGCCGCAGGCACGGTCGGCAGCACCAGCCCCTGGCTCACGCCCATGGCGCTCAGCCAGGTCAGCAGCGGCTGCGAGGTCTGGTCCTCCCCATTGAGGCATTGCAGCGTGATGCGCGCCAGGCGCGTGACGTTCTCGGTGCGTTCGGTGTAGCGGCCCAGCCAGAACAGGTTTTCGGCCGCGCGGCTGGTCACCTGGCGGCTGCGGTGCACCACGGCGGGCGCGGCCTGGTTGTGGGCCAGCAGCGTGGTGGTGTCCACGGGGCCATCGGTCTGCACCCATACATCGGCGCTGCTGCCGCCGCGCTGCATCGATGTAATGCCGCTGTCGCCCTGGGCCAGGCGGGCCAGCCCGCCCGGCAGCACGCGCCACGAGCCGGGGCCGTCGCACACCGCAAATACGCGCAGCATCACCGAGCGGGGGGCGATGGGGCCACCGTCCTGGCTCGCACCCTCAGCGGCGTCACTGCGCCAGGTGGGCATTTGCGACAGCGGCAGGTGAGCCTGCACGGTGTATTCGTCGCCCTGGGCCTCGATGCGTGCGGACCACTGCGCCAGGTCTTGCGCCGACAGCGCACCGCCCAGCACGGGCACGCGCTGCGCCATGGGCCAGGTGGGGCGGATCACGCTGTGCGCGAGCTGCGGCAGCACCGCCTGCATGGCCGAGCGCTCGCCACACCACCAGGTGGGCAGCGACGGCAGGGCCAGCTCTTCGCCCAGCAGGTGGCGCGACAGCGCGGGCATGAAGCCCAGCAGCGCCGACGATTCCAGGAACGCCGAGCCCGGCGCATTGGCCACCAGCACATTGCCCGCGCGGATGGCCTGCAGCAGGCCTGGCACGCCCAGGCGCGAGTCGCTGCGCAGCTCCAGTGGGTCCAGAAACTCGTCGTCCAGGCGCTTCAAGATGCCGTGCACCGGCTGCAGGCCATGCAGCGTCTTGAGGTACAGGCGCGCATCGCGCACCGTGAGGTCGTTGCCCTCCACCAGCGTCAGACCCAGGTAGCGCGCCAGGTACGCGTGCTCAAAGTAGGTCTCGTTGTACGGGCCGGGCGTGAGCAGCACGATGCGCGCATCCGCCCCCGCCGGGCTCATCTGCCGCAGCCCGTCGAGCAGCGCACGGTAGGTGGCGGCCAGGCGCTGCACATGCATCTGGCTGAACGCCTCGGGGAACAGGCGCGAGATGAGCAGCCGGTTCTCCAGCAAATACCCCAGGCCTGAGGGCGCCTGCGTGCGCTGCGTCACCACCCACCAGTCGCCCTGCGCGTCGCGCGCTATGTCGAACGCCGCGATGTGCAAATGGGTGCCGCCCACGGGCTGCACGCCATGCATGGCGCGCAGGTAGCCCGGGTGGCCCTGCACCAGCGCGCTGGGCAGCAGACCTTTGCGCAGCAGCTCCTGCGGGCCATACACGTCGGCCATTACGCGGTTGAGCAGGCGTGCGCGTTGCAGCACGCCGCGCTCGATGTGTGCCCAGTCGCCCTGCGAAAGGATCAGCGGGAACAGGTCCACCGACCAGGGCCGCTGCGGGCCGTCGGCGTCGGCGTACACGTTGTAGGTGATGCCGTTGTCGCGCACCTGGCGCTGCAGGCTCTGCATGCGCCGATCCAGGTCCTGGAAGCCCTCGGGCCCCAATTGATCAAAGAATTGGGCCCAGGCGCTAGTGATATCTGGCTTGTTTGCTATTGATTTGGAAGTGCCTGATGCAGTGGCAGCACCGGGGGCGTCCGCCACGCTGGCACCCCGCAGCTCGTCAAAATGCCCGGCCGCCGCAGCAGGCGCCAGTGCAGCCGCTAACTGGGCTGCGCTGTCGGAAGGGTCGGGGGTGGGGAGGCTGTCGTTGAGGTGGTTCACTGCGCTCGATTTTCGGGCATTTGGTCGACAACACTCTGCGGGTAACCCGCACCGTCGAAACTGGCGGGGCCGATGCCAGAGACGCCAAGCAAGGGCCGCCCCGCAGCAAGGGCGTCGTCCCCCTGGGGGGAAGGCGCGTAGCGACTCAGGGGAGCCTCTCTACCTCCGCATTTTTCGCCGCAGATCCAGTGTGAACGGAAACTCCCGGCTGCCCGGCAGTTCAATGGTCGCAGGCGGCACCGCCAGCCGCCCCGGCGTGTGGCCCATGCGCGAGAAGCGCGCCAGGCGTCGGCTTTCGGCCTCGTACGCGTTGACCGGGAAGGTGTCGTAATTGCGCCCACCCGGGTGCGCCACGTGGTACTGGCAGCCGCCGAGCGAGCGGTTCATCCAGGTGTCCACGATGTCGAACGTGAGCGGCGCATGGGCGCCAATGGTGGGGTGCAGGGCCGAGGGCGGGTTCCAGGCCTTGTAGCGCACACCGGCCACAAACTCGCCGGTGGTGCCGGTACTTTGCAGCGGCAGCGGCTGGCCGTTGACGGTGACCACATGGCGGCTTTCGTTCATGCCCGTCACGCGCACCTCGATGCGCTCCAGCGACGAATCCACATAGCGTACGGTGCCCCCGGCGGAGCCTTCCTCGCCCATCACATGCCAGGGCTCCAGCGCATTGCGCAAGGTCAGCTCCACGCCCATCGACTTCACGGTGCCGACCATCGGGAAGCGGAACTCGAACTGCGGTGCAAACCAGGCCGCGTCAAACGCGTAGCCTGCGGCGTTCATCTCGGCCACCACGTCGTGCATGTCCTGCTGGATGAAGGTGGGCAGCATCCAGCGGTCGTGCAGCTCGGTGCCCCAGCGGGCGGCGGACGCGCGGTAGGGCGCCTTCCAGAAGCGGGCGATCAGGGCGCGCAGCAGCAGCTGTTGCACCACGCTCATGTGGGCATGGGGCGGCATCTCGAACGCGCGCAACTCCAGCAGGCCCAGCCGGCCGGTGCTGCTGTCGGGCGAGAACATCTTGTCGATGGAAAACTCGCTGCGGTGCGTGTTGCCCGTCACGTCCACCAGGATGTTGCGCAGCGTGCGGTCCACCAGCCAGGGCGGCATGTCCTGGCCATAGGTTGCGCGGTTGGTTTCGATCTCGCGCAGTGCAATCTCCAGCTCGTACAGCTGGTCGTTGCGCGCCTCGTCCACGCGCGGCGACTGGCTGGTGGGGCCGATGAACAGGCCGCTGAACAGGTAGCTCAGGCTGGGGTGGTTGTGCCAGTACAGCAGCAGGCTGGCCAGCAACTCGGGCTTGCGCAAGAACGGCGAGTCGGCCGGTGTGGCGCCGCCCATCACAAAGTGGTTGCCGCCACCGGTGCCGGTGTGGCGGCCATCGGTCATGAACTTCTCGGCCGACAGGCGCGTCTCCCACGCGGCCTGGTACAGAAACTCGGTGTGCTGCACCAGCTCCTTCCAATGGCTGGCGGGGTGGATGTTCACTTCGATCACGCCCGGGTCGGGCGTGACTGCCAGCACCTTCAGGCGTGCGTCGCGCGGGGGCGGGTAGCCTTCGAGCACGATCTTCATGCCCAGCTCTTCGGCCGTGGCTTCGATGGCGGCCAGCAGGTCCAGGTAGTCATCCAGGCGCGCCAGCGGGGGCATGAAGACGTACAAAACGCCGTATTTCTCGCCCACCTTCTCGGCCTTGGGGCCGCTGGCTCGGCGCGGATCGCGCACCTCCACGCACAGCGCCGTGCGCGACAGGCCTGCGGCCGACTGGAACTTGCCCGGGGGCTGCGTAGCTGCCTGCGGGTCGGGCTGACCGGACAGGCGCGCGTTATCACCACCCGAAGTGCTCTGCGTTACGCGCCGTGCCTCGCCAGGGGCGGTGGCGCCTGCCAGGTAGGGCAGGTCGCGGTCGCCAGTGACCGGGCCTGCTGGCACGGAATACCGCGCCCGCAGAGTGGTGGCAGCGGCCAGCGGGCTTTGGGGTGCGGTCGGGTCTTGCGGGATCAGGTGCTCGGTGTCCGATGCCTTCACCCAGGGCAGGGCGTCCAGCGGCAGGCGGTAGCCCATGGGCGAATCGCCGGGGATGAGCAGCATGCGGTCGTCGCGGAAGAACCACGGCCCCGTGCTCCATACGCTGCCCGCCAGCGTGCCTGCGCCTTCGCCTGCCTGCAGTGGCAGCACATAGCCCACAACGCTGTCGAGTTTTTGCTCGAACACGCGGCGCAGGCGTGCGCGCTCCAGCTCATCGTCCAGACGCGCGTCAAACGGGTCCACGTTGACCGGCAGGCGCCGCTCGCGCCACAGGTAGTAGAAGGTGTCCTCATAACCGGGCTGGATGTAGCGGTCCGTCACGCCCAGCTTGCGCGTGAGGTGGCGCACAAAACGCTCGGCGTCGGCGCTGGTGTAGTGCGAGGGGTTGCGCTCGTCGGCAAACAGCGCGGGGTTCTGCCACGCGGGCTGGCCGTCGGCGCGCCAGCAGATCGACAGTGCCCAGCGCGGCAGCTGCTCGCCCGGATACCACTTGCCCTGGCCAAAGTGCAGGAAGCCGCCCTGGCCGTATTCGGCGCGCAGCTTGTGCGTGAGTTCGGTGGCAAAGCCGCGTTTGGTGGGGCCCAGCGCGTCGGTGTTCCACTCGGGCGCGTCGCGGTCGCCCACGGCCACAAAGGTGGGCTCGCCGCCCATCGTCAGCCGCACGTCGCCCGCCACCAGGTCGGCGTCCACCTGCTCGCCCAGCGCCAGCACAGCCTGCCACTGGTCTTCGGTGTAGGGCTTGGTCACGCGGGGCGATTCGTAGATGCGCGTCACGCGCATTTCATGGCTGAACTCCACCTCGGCCTTGTCCACGCCGCCTTCAATCGGCGCGGCGCCCGAGGGCTGGGGTGTGCAAGCGAGCGGGATATGGCCCTCGCCCGCCATCAGGCCGCTGGTGGCATCCAGGCCGATCCAGCCCGCGCCGGGCAGGTAGACCTCGCACCAGGCGTGCAGGTCGGTGAAGTCGTGGTCGGTGCCGCTGGGGCCATCGAGCGCCTTCACATCGGGGGTGAGCTGGATCAGGTAGCCCGACACAAACCGCGCCGCCAGCCCCAGGTGGCGCAGCAGCTGCACCAGCAGCCAGCCCGAGTCGCGGCACGAGCCGCTGGCCTTTTGCAGCGTCTCCTCGGGCGTCTGCACGCCGGGCTCCAGGCGGATCAGGTAGCGGATGTCCTGCGATACCTGCTGGTTGAGCTTGACCAGGAAATCGATGGTGCGCTGCTTGCTGCGGTCCACCTTGTCCAGATAGGCCTGCACCAGCGGTGTCATCGGGTCGGTGGCCAGGTAGGGCGCCAGCTCCTGCTGCACATCGCTGCTGTACTTGAACGGGATGTTCTCGGCCTCGGGCTCCAGGAAGAAGTCGAAGGGGTTGTACACCGCCATCTCCACCACCAGGTCCACCGTGACCTTGAACTCGCGCGTCTTCTCGGGGAAGACCAGCCGCGCCTGGTAGTTGGCAAACGGGTCCTGCTGCCAGTTGATGAAGTGCTGCGCAGGCTCGACCTTGAGCGAATACGAAATGACGTTACTGCGGCAGTGGGGCGCGGGCCGTAATCGGATGGTCTGCGGCCCGAGGCCTACCAGCCGGTCGTATTGGTAATGCGTGACGTGGTGGAGCGCGGCGTGGATAGGCATATGCAGGCCATGCTAGCAAGTCCCGAGCCATCGCGGGCAACTATTCCAGGGGCGGTGACAAGCCGTCATCGGCTGTTCACAATGTGCGGTCCGTGCCCCGCTGCTGGGGCTGTCTCTCTTTAGCTTATCGCGCACCAACTTGGTGATGCCCTGATTCACCCATGTCCCATTCCCCCCAACTACTGCTCCTGCCGGGCCTGGCCGCCGATGAACGCATGTGGCGCGGCGTGCTGCCGCTGCTGCCCGCCGCGCTGCGCCCCGAGGTCGCCACCGCCCACCAGGATGTGAACCTGCACCGCATCGAAGACTTTGCCGCACGCCTGCTGGCGCAGCACGCAGGGCCGCTGGTGCTGGCGGGTGCGTCGATGGGCGGCATGATCGCCATGGAGGCCGCGCGCCAGGCGCCGCAGCGTGTGGCAGGGCTGGCGCTGCTGGGTACCACCGCGCGGCCCGAGACGCCCGACATGCGTGCCCTGCGCGAAGGCGCCATCGAGCTGTTTGAACAGGGCCGCATGCGCGAGGTCATCGAGCCCAACGTGGCCCTGGCCTTCCACCCCGTGAACGCCGCCAAGGCGGACCTGGTGCAGGCCTACCTGGACTTTGTGCTGGATGCGGGCCCCGACCACCTGGTGCGTCAGAACCGCGCCGTGATCCATCGGCCCGATGCGCGGGTGCATCTGCCGCAGGTGGCCTGCCCCGTGCTGGTGGTGTGTGGTGCGGCCGACCAGCTCACGCCGCCCGAATGTTCTGCGGAGATCGTGGCGCTGATGCCCAGCGCCGAACACCACCTGCTGCCCGACAGCGGCCACATGCTGACCATGGAGCAGCCCGAGGTGGTGACCCGCTTGCTGGTGCAGTGGCTGGCCCGCAACGGGTGGATTTGAATGGATTGAAGAGTTTTTGGCTGCAAGCGCTAGTGGAAAATGCCTGAGCAGCTATGAAAATAGTAGCTAATCAGAACTCCAGGTTGTCAATCAGCCGCGTGCTGCCCAGCCGCGCTGCACCCAGCGCCACCAGCGTGCCTGCGGCATCGTCGGCCGTGGCGGGCAGCAGGTCGGCCCGGCGGCGCACCGTGAGGTAGTCGGGCGCCCAGCCCCGTGCGCGCAGCGCGTCTTGCGCCTGGGCCTCCAGCGCGCTGCGGTCGCTGGCGTCCAGCCACTGCTGCGCCAGCCGCTTCAGGGCCTGCGACAGGGCTACGGCCTCTTGCCGTTCTTCCAGGCCCAGGTAGCCATTGCGCGAGCTCAACGCCAGCCCGTCGGCCGCGCGGCAGGTTTCGCCCGCCACGATGTCAATGGGCAGCGCAAACTGCCGCACCATGTGGCGGATCACCATGAGCTGCTGGTAGTCCTTCTTGCCAAACACGGCCGTGCCGCCGGTCTGGCCCAGCACGCAGGCAAACAACTTCATCACCACCGTGCTCACGCCCACAAAAAAACCGGGGCGGAAATGCCCTTCCAGCATGTCGGCCAGCACCGGGTCGGGGTGCACCTTGAAGGTCTGGGGCTCGGGGTACAGGTCTGTCTCGCGCGGGGCAAACAGCACATCGCAACCGGCGGTCTGGAGCTGCGCGCAGTCGGCCTCCCAGGTGCGCGGGTAGCTGTCAAAGTCCTCGTGCGGGAGAAACTGTAGGCGGTTCACAAAGATGCTGGCCACGGTCACATCGCCCAGGGGCTTGGCCTGGCGCACGAGGGCGATGTGCCCATCGTGCAGGTTGCCCATGGTGGGCACAAAGGCGGGACGGCGGTAGGGGGCCAGGGCCTGGCGCAGGTCGGCAATGGAGCGGGCAATCAGCATGGGGTCGGAGGGGTCAGAAGGAGAGAGGAAAAGGGCTCACCAGGCGTGCACAGCGTTGTCCGGGAAACGCCCTTGCTTCACGGCCTGCACATACGCCTCCAGGGCGCCGCGCACGCTGCCCGCGTCCTGCATGAAGTTGTGCACGAACTTCGGCATCTTCCCGAGGTTCATGCCCAGCATGTCGTGCAACACCAGCACCTGGCCGGCCGTGCCGTTGCCCGCGCCGATGCCGATGGTGTGGCAGTGCGGCAGCTCGGCCGTGATGTCTGCGGCCAGCGCTGCGGGCACCATCTCCAGCACCAGCATGGCGGCGCCTGCGTCCTGCAGTTCATGCGCTTCTTTGCGTAGGGTGCGGGCGGCGTCGTCGGTCTTGCCCTGCACGCGGTAGCCGCCCAGCGCGTGCACCGTCTGCGGCGTCAGGCCCAGGTGGGCGCACACCGGCACGCCACGCTGCACCAGGAATTCCACGGTCGGAGCCGTCCAGCCACCACCTTCGAGCTTGACCATGTGCGCGCCCGCCTGCATCAGCACGCAGGCGCTGCGCAGCGCCTGCTCTCGGCTCTCGGCGTAGGTGCCATAGGGCAGGTCGGCCACCAGCCAGGCCGTGCCCTGCACGCGATGCAGGCCGCGCGCCACGCTGGCCGTGTGGTAGGCCATGGTGTCCAGCGTCACTCCCACCGTGCTGGGCAGGCCCTGGCACACCATGCCCAGCGAGTCGCCCACCAGAATGCACTCCACCCCCGCCGCATCGGCCACGGCCGCAAAGGTGGCGTCGTAGGCGGTGAGCATGGTGATCTTGTTGCCCGCCGCGCGCATTTGCGCCAGGCGCGGCAGGCTCACGGGCTTGCGCTGGGGCAGGGGCGATGCGGGCGGCAGCGTGCCGTAGGGCGTGGCGGAAACAGGGCTGGTGGCGGTCATGTAGCGCGGTGGAGCCAAAAAATTGCCGCGAGTCTATGCGACCAATACTGGGTGTACTTATTGGTTTCCAGCGCGGGCCCCAGGGGTCAGCGCTGGCACAGTGGCCTTTGCGTTCCCGGTATGCTCGCGGCCCATGACAGCTGCGACATATTCCGCACATTCCCCCGCAAAGACCCCCATGAGCGATACCGAAGTGAAGGCCCTGGCCCAGGCCGATGTGGCCCGCGCCCTGGCCGAAGACGTGGGCACCGGCGACCTCACCGCCGGCCTGATCGACCCCGCCCGCCGCGCCCGCGCGCGCATCCTGGCGCGCGAAGCCGCCGTCATCTGCGGCGCCCCCTGGGCCGAAGCCGCGCTGCGCGCCCTCGACCCCACGGTGCAGATCACCTGGCAGGTAGCCGAGGGTCAGCGCTGTGCCCCCGATCAGGTGGTGCTGGAGCTTGAAGGCAATGCCCGCGCGCTGCTCAGCGCCGAGCGCACGGCGCTCAACTTCCTGCAACTGCTGTCGGCTGTGGCCACCAAGACCCGCACCTATGTGGATGTGGTGGCTGGCACCCGCGCCCACATCGTGGACACGCGCAAGACCATTCCCGGCCTGCGCCTGGCGCAGAAATATGCCGTGCGCGTGGGCGGCGGCACCAACCATCGCATTGGCCTGCACGATGCGGTGCTGATCAAAGAGAACCACATCGCTGCTGCGGGAGGCGTGACCGCCGTGCTGCGCGCGGCCGAGCGGGTGGCGTCTCAGGCAAAGTTCATCGAGATCGAAGTGGAAACCCTGGAGCAGCTGACCGAAGCGCTCAATGCGGGCGCCAAGATGGTGCTGCTGGACAACATGCCCCTGACCATGCTGCGCGAGGCCGTGCGCATCAATGCAGGCCGGGCGATTCTGGAGATCTCGGGCGGCGTCACGCTCGATGGCCTGCGCGCACTGGCCGAGACCGGCGTGGACCGCATCTCCATCGGCACGCTGACCAAGGACGTGAAGGCCACGGACTTTTCCATGCGCCTGCAGGAGCTGTCATGACCACCGCTGTACTGAACCGCATCGACGTGGAGTACGAGCAGCCGCTCGATGCCGAGGAAGGCGCCGTCTGCTCCACCAAACACGCCTGGGCGCGTGTGCCGCCTGAACCTTCGCAGGCTGAGCGTGTCGCGCTCAAGGACAAGATCCGGCGCCTGCTCAAGGAAAAGAATGCGGTCATGGTGTCGCACTACTACGTGCACCCGGACCTGCAGGACCTGGCCGAGGAAACCGGCGGCCTGGTGAGCGACTCGCTGGAGATGGCCCGCTTTGGCCGCGACCACGCGGCGCAGACCCTGGTGGTGAGCGGCGTGCGGTTCATGGGCGAGACGGCCAAGATCCTGAGCCCGGAAAAGACCGTGCTCATGCCCGATCTGGACGCCACCTGCTCGCTGGACCTGGGCTGCCCCATCGACGAATTCAGCGCGTTCTGCGACCAGCACCCCGACCGCACTGTGGTCGTCTACGCCAACACCAGCGCGGCCGTTAAGGCGCGCGCGGACTGGCTCGTCACATCGAGCTGCGCGCTCGACATCGTGAGCGCCCTCAAGGCCGCAGGCCAGAAGATCCTGTGGGCGCCCGACCGCCACCTGGGCGCCTACATCCAGCGTGAGACGGGCGCCGACATGGTGTTCTGGAACGGTGCCTGCATCGTGCATGACGAGTTCAAGGCGCTGGAGCTGGAGCTGCTCAAGCAGCAGCACCCGCATGCCAAGGTGCTGGTCCACCCCGAGAGCCCCGCCGACGTGGTGGCCCTGGCCGACGCCGTGGGCTCCACCAGCGCCATCCTCAAGGCCGCGCGCGAGATGGACTCCACCGAGTTCATCGTGGCCACCGACAACGGCATGATGCACAAGCTGCGCACGCTCAACCCCGGCAAGATGTTTTACGAAGCCCCCACGGCGGGCAACAGCGCCACTTGCAAAAGCTGCGCGCACTGCCCTTGGATGGCGATGAACGGCCTGGCCGATGTGGCCCGCGTGCTGGAGACCGGTGCGAACGCTGTGCACGTGGACCCTGCACTGATTCCGCGTGCGCGCCAGCCGATTGACCGCATGCTGGCCTTCACGGCGGCGCTCAAGAACGGTCAGCCCACCGGCGCACTGTTGCCCCACCTGGGCGCTGCCTGAGTGCGCACGACGTGTTGATGTTTGCTCATGTTTTGATAGCTACAGGCGAATGATCCACTAGCGCCTCCGCCTGCTTTGACTTCTAGTTGCCACATTGACTTCACCCAGCCGCTGAGCGCAGGCGCCGCGCGCCTGCGCCACCGTTTCGAGGCCCCACGCGAGGTGCTGGTGGCCCAGGCACTGTACGAGGTGCGCGGTGTGCTCGACGCCGTGTTTGCCGCCGCACAGCAAGGACGCTGGTGCGTGGGCCATGTGCGCTACGAGGCCGCCCCGGCCTTCGATGCCGCATTGCAGACCCATGCGGCCGACGGCCCGCTGGCCTGGTTCGCCGTGTACGACGCGCCCCAGCCCGGGACCGACGACGCGGCGGATGCGGCCGCAGCGGCAACCCCAGCGCAGGTGGTGTGGGACGACAGCCCCGAGCGCGAGGCGTTTGACGCCGCACTGGCGCAGATCCAGCAGGCCATCGCGGCGGGCGAGCTGTACCAGGTCAACTACACCGCGCCCTTTCGCGGCACGCTTCAGGGCTCGCCGCAGGCCCTGTTTGCTGCACTGTTGCGCGCGCAGCCCGGGGGCTATGCCGCCTACCTGCAGGCGGGTGACGAGCAGGTGCTGTCGGTGTCGCCCGAGCTGTTTTTTGACTGGCTGGACGCGCCTGAAGGCGGCACCCTGCTGGCCCGCCCGATGAAGGGCACGGCCCCGCGCGGCGCCACCCCCGAGCAGGACGCGCAGCAGGCCGAGCACCTGCGCACGGCGCCCAAGGAGCGTGCCGAGAACGTGATGATCGTGGACCTGCTGCGCAACGACATGTCGCGCATTGCGCTGCCGCACAGCGTGCAGGTGCCTGCGCTGTTTGCCACGCAGGCCTTGCCCACGGTGTGGCAGATGACCTCGGACGTGACGGCGCGCACGCGGCCCGGCACCACGCTGACAGAGGTTTTTGCGGCGCTGTTCCCTTGTGGCTCCGTCACGGGGGCGCCCAAGGTGCGCGCCATGCAGATGATCCGCGCGCTGGAGCCCGCGCCGCGCGGTGTGTATTGCGGCGCGGTGGGTGTGGTGCGGCCTGGCGGGGCAACGGGGCCGGACGGCCTGCACCCGGTGGCGGCCACGTTCAATGTGCCCATCCGCACCGTGGTGCTGCGTGGCGTGGGTACGGGTGCGGGTGCGGAGGCCTCCGCCGGCGTTGCCAAAGCCACCTGCGGCATTGGCAGCGGCATCACCTCGGGTGCCGGGGCGGGCGCCGAATGGTCCGAGTGGCACCACAAGCGCGCCTTTGTCGAGCGGGCCAGCGCTCCGTTCGAGGTGCTCGAAACCCTGGGCTTGCACCACGGCAAATTCGTGCACGCCGACCAGCATGTGCGCCGCATGGGCGAGGCGGCCGCGCATTTCGGCTTTGTGTTCAACGCCCATGCGGTGCGTCAGGAGCTGCAGATTGCCGCCCTGCAACACCGCGATGGCGACTGGCGGGTGCGCCTGCTGCTGGCGGCGGATGGCAGCGCCCGCGCCGAGGCCTTTGCGCTGCAGACCACGGCAGTGCCTGTGCGCCTGCAACTGGCGCCGCGCCCCTTTGCGGCCGCACACAGCGAGTTTGTGCGCTACAAGACCACGCGGCGCGCGCACTACGCGGCGTTTGCACCCACCACCCCCGGCGTGTTCGACACGGTGCTGTGGAACGAGGCGGGCGAGATCACCGAAGGCACCTTCGGCAACATCGCCGCGCTCGTCGATGGGCGCTGGGTGACGCCGCCTCTGTCCTGCGGCCTGCTGCCCGGCGTGGGCCGCGCCGTGGCACTGCAGGACGGCCACGTGGTGGAGGCCGTGCTGCGCGTGGCCGACGTCCCCCGCGTGCAAGGCTGGGCGTTCATCAACAGCCTGCGCGGCTGGCTGGACGCCACGCTGGACGCGTAGCCAGTCCTTCTCCCGCAACCTCCCTGTTGGCGTCCCGCCCCCAGGTGTTTGGCGGCCGCCGCAGGGGCCGTTCAGCGCAGTGGATCAGGCCGTGGGTGTGTTGCCTTCGGTGGTCGTTCAGTCAGCGGGCCGAGCGTTCCAACGCGCATCCTGTGCATCAGGATGTGACGCTGCTTGCCCGGGCTATAGGCGCTTGCATGGCGCCCACCCAGCCTGACCGCACCGGCCTGGCAAGGCCTGTTGCTGCGGTCTGACAAATGCCCCCTTTTGCATCCCGCTACCTGCTGTGCGCTTGCTTACACCGCATCGCACCTGGCCCACAGGCCTATAGGACACGGCCTACAAAAAGCGCTGCGGTGCCCCTCGAACATGAACCCACACAAGACGCCTTTGAAGGCTTTGTGTGCACCCTTTGTTCAACCACTTCGACAGGAGCCACCATGTCTCAAAACAACCCGCAGAACCAGCCCAACATCCCTTCGTCTCAGCGCCAGTCGCCCGCCGGGCAGCAGCAGGCCGAGCAGAGCACGGGCGGCAACACCCACCGCCAGCAAGGCGCTCGCAATGACGCCGACACACACGCGCAGGGCCGCGACCAGAAGCAGCAAGGCAGCCGCGATTCGCACAAGAGCCAGCCTTGAGACCGGGCGGGCCACAACAGCACGTGGCCAGCCGCACCCTTTCATTCCTATTCACTTTCAATTTTTGATATTCCCATTGACCGCAAGGAGAACACCATGGGCTACCGAGACAGCGACGACAGCAACTTTTCCCGCCATGGCATGGGCCGCGATGCCGACGACATGCGCTTTACCGAGCGCGGTGACCACCAGGGCTACGGCAGCGAAGACCATCGCGGCAGCAGCCCTGGCGGTTACCGCCAGGAGTTCGAGAACCGCAATGACCGCAGCGACCGCTATGAGCAAGAACGCTATGGCCAGGAACGTTACGGCCAGTACGGCCTGAACCGCAGCCGTGGCGAATCGCAGGGCTACCCACGCACCGGGCGTGAGGGCTTTGGCGCGTATGGGCCTCAGGGCCGCTCGGGCTACGACAACGGCCCCGGCCGTCAGCACCAGGCCTGGGGCGCCCCGTACGAGAGCCAGGGCTTTCGCGATGACGAAGGGCGTTTTGCCTCGCCCTATCGCGATGATGAACGCGGCCAGGGTGGCTACGGCAACGCCTATGGTTTCACCCGCAACGCACCGCCCGCCCAGCAGAGCCGGGGCCACCGCGATCCCGACTACCAGCAGTGGCGCGACGAGCAACTGCGCATGCTGGACGACGACTACGACAGCTGGCGCAAGGAGCGCTACCAGAAGTTCTCGGATGACTTCAGCCAGTGGCGATCCACACGCACCAGCGGCAGTTCGGGCCAGCAGCAGCCTGGCCAGCAGAACCAAAAAGGCGCGGGCTCCCAGAGCGCATCCAGCACTGCGTCTGGCGGCAACCAGGGCAATACCGGCAAGTCCAAGGATGCCGGCTGACCGTTGCAGTTACTGACGCGGCCGGGCCGGGGCAGTGTGTGCTGCTCCGGCCCGGTTGTTGAACTCGCCGTCCGTACCACCGTGGGCGCACTGGCCTTGAAGCCCAGGCGCCCCTTTTTTGGCTCCGGTTGACCTAGAGCCCCTGTCGGCAGAAAGACATTCCGCCGTGACCGCCTCCGACCCCTTCGCTCCCAGCCACCAAGGGTGCGATCCATGCCTTTACCAAGGTGCTGGCGCACAACTGGCCGACCGGGGAATCCGCGTGAAAGCGGTGGCGCCAGGGCTGGTGTGGGCACCGCGGATCCCGGCGGAGCGCCCGGCCAAAGAGGTGGAAAAGGTTGGCGTCACAACGCGTCTGGACCGCCCGGCGCAACCCTAGGAGGTCTCGCCCGCCGACGTGTTCCTGGCGGCCCCGTGTTGCTCCAGCTGCATCACGGGCATCGTGCAGCCCATCACCGGTAACGCCGGCGACGGGGCCTGAGGCGGGGGCAAGAGCGCAGCGTCAGAGCCGCTCTTTGGCGTACGAGCCCCGGTCCATATCGGCGATCTCCACGCTCAATTGCACCATCACGCCCTGGGGCTTGGGGGTGCGCTCGCGCAGCACCGCGGCAATGAGGTCGGACAGCTCCTTCTTGGCCTCGGGCGTGCGGCCTGACAGCAGGCGCAGTTGTGCGTGCACAAAGGCGCGGTTGGCGGGCGCGATGCCGATCTCGAAGCTGTCGGCCACGATGAAGCGCGTCTTCAGGTCGGCCTCGTCCTGCACCTGGGGATGGGCGCACAGGGCGGCGTTCAGGGCCGTCAAGGTTTCGGCTTCGGGGTAGTGGGGCAGGTTGGCCGAGTATTCGATGGTCAGGTGGGGCATGGAATCGTCTCGCTGGAAGGATAGGGGAGGGCCTGCATTGGCAGGGCGCCTGGGCTGTGCATGGTACTGCGGCTTGTCAACGACTCACCAACGGTGTCGCCAACGCATGCAACGCGGCCACCAGTTGCGCCACATCGTCGGTGGTGTGCGCGGCGGACAGCGCAATGCGCAGCCGCGCCGTGCCCGCTGGCACGGTGGGCGGGCGGATGGCAGGCACCCACAGTCCTTTGGCGCGCAGGCCTTCCATCACTGCCAGCGCCGCTTCATTGCTTCCGATGATCAGGGCCTGCACGGGGGTGTGCGACGGCAGCAGGTGCCAGCCCAGCGATGCAGGCAATGTGGACAGTCCTTGGCGCAGTTGCGCGATGAGTCCGGCCAGGTGCGCGCGCCGGTCGTCGGCTTCCTCCATGAGCTGCAGGCTTTGGCGCAGTGCGCTCGCCAGCAGCGGTGGCGCGGCGGTGGCAAAGATGTAGGTGCGCGTTTTTTGCAGCAGCCATTCGATGAGGGCTGCATCGCCGGCCACAAAAGCGCCCGCCACGCCCGCTGCCTTGCCCAGCGTGGCCATGTACAGCACGCGGCGCGAGGCGTGGGGGCCCGTCAGCCCCGCCAGTGCCAGGCTGCCGCGCCCTTGGGGGCCCAGCACGCCAAAGCCGTGGGCATCGTCCAACAACAACAGTGCGTCGTAGCGCTCACACAGCGCGAGCAGGGCTGGGATGTCGATGAGATCGCCGTCCATGCTGAACACCGCATCGCTGATCACCAGCTTGCGCCTTGAGGGGCTGGCGGCAAGCTGCGCTTCCAGCGCTGCCAGGTCGGCGTGGGGATAGCGGTAGATGGTGGCGCGCGCCAGGCGGGCACCGTCAATCAGGCAGGCGTGGTTGAGTGCATCGGAGAACAGCGCATCGCCGTCACCCACCAGCGCGGGGATGATGCCGGTGTTGGTGGCATAGCCCGCGTAGAAGTACAGGGCCCGGGGCAGTTGTACATAGGCCGCCAGATCGTGCTCCAGCGCATCGTTGGCAGCGCTGTGGCCGCTGACCAGCGGCGAGCCGCCCGAGCCCACGCCATAGTGGTGTGTGGCCTCGCGCGCGGCTTCGGCCAGCGCAGGGTGGCCGGCCAGGCCCAGGTAGTCGTTGCTGCAAAAGGCCAGCATGGGCCGGCCGTCCACCAGCAGGCGGGCACCGCCGGCGGGCTGCACCACACGGCGGCGGCGCAGCAGGTGGGCGCGTTCGATGTCGGCCAGGCGCGCGGGGATCTCGTCGAGCCACGACGTTTGTGGTGCCGTGGCGCTTGTCATCGCCAGTCCTTGGGCAAATCAAACACCAGGCTGCCGGGTTCGGGTAGCTCCTGGTGCGGCACATCGGCCAGCAGCGGTGCACCCAGCCGGGTACGCAGGTAGGCAATGTTGTCCTCCACCGCCTCCATGTCGGGGTCCACGCGGTTGGCCACCCAGCCCGCCAGCGTGAGACCCCGCGCACGGATGGCCTCGGCGGTCAGCAACGCATGGTTCAGGCAGCCCAGCCGCAAACCCACCACCAGCACCACCGGCAAGGCCAGGGCCTGGGCAAGGTCTGCGCCAGTCAGCGTATCGGTGAGCGGCACATGAAAGCCGCCTGCCCCCTCCACCACCACGGCGTCGGCCTGTGCGGCCAGCGTTTGGTAGCTGGCGACGATGGCAGCGATGTCGATCTGCACACCCGCCCGCGCCGCGGCGATGTGGGGCGAGAGCGGGTCGGGCAGCAGCACGGGGTTGTCCAGCGCTGGCGGCACGGCCAGGGTAGAGGCCGAGCGCAGCGCAATCGCGTCTTCACTGGCCCAGTCGTCCCCCCAGGGCACCAGGCCAGCCGCCACGGGCTTCATGCCCACCACGCGGCGGTGGTGGCGCGCCAGAGCGTGTAGCAGCCCGGCGGACACCAGCGTCTTGCCGACACCGGTGTCGGTGCCGGTCACAAAACATCCCATCATCAACTTTCCTCCTGCAGGGTGGCGTGCAGCGCGTCAAGCGCGCCGCTGGCGAGGCACTGGACGGCCTCGTCGTCGAGCGCATAGGGCGGCATGGCGTACAGCGTTTTTCCAATGGGTCGCAGTACCAATCCGCGTGCCATGGCGTGCTGGTGGTAGCGGCGCGAAAAGTCGGGCAGGGCAGTGTCTACATCCCAGGCCCAGATCATTCCAAGATGGCGTGCATGCTGCACACGCGGGTGCTGCGTGAGGGGTGCACAGGCCACATCGATACGCTGCGCCAGTGCCTTGTTGGTTTTCAGCGCATCCAACTGTTCAAACAACTCCAGCGTGGCCAGCGCTGCGCGGCAGGCCAGCGGGTTGCCGGTGTAGGAGTGCGAATGCAGAAAGCCCCGCGCCACATCGTCGTCGTAGAACGCGGCGTACACCGCATCGGTGGTGAGCACGGCCGACAGCGGCAGTGTGCCGCCCGTGAGGCCTTTGGACAGGCAAATGAAATCCGGCCGGATTCCGGCCTGCTGGTAGGCGAACATGGTGCCCGTGCGGCCAAAGCCCACGGCGATTTCGTCTACCACCAGGTGCACCTCGTAGCGGTTGCACAGCGCACGCGCCAGGCGCAGGTATTCGGGGTCGTGCATCGCCATGCCCGCTGCGCATTGCACCAGGGGCTCCACGATCAGCGCGGCGGTGGTGGCGTGGTGCTCCTGCAACCACGCCTCCAGCGCCGCAGCGGCACGTCGGGCCACGTCCTGGGCTGTCTCGCCGGGGCCTGCGCCGCGTGCATCGGGGCTGGGCACGGTGTCAGCCAGGCGCACCAGGGGCGCGTAGGCCTCGCGAAAGATCGCAATGTCGGTCACGGCCAGCGCGCCCACGGTTTCGCCGTGGTAGCCACCGGCCAGGCCCACAAAGCGGCTCTTGGCAGGGCGACCGGTGTTGCGCCAATAGTGCGCGCTCATCTTCAGGGCGATCTCGGTGGCGGCGGCACCATCGCTGCCGTAGAACGCGTGGCCCAGGCCGGTGAGGGCGGCCAGGCGCTCGGAGAGTTCCACCACGGGCGCATGGGTGAAGCCCGCCAGCATCACGTGGTCCAGATGGCCCAGCTGGTCCACCAGCGCGGCCTGGATGTGTGGGTGGCTGTGGCCGAACAGGTTGACCCACCAGGAGCTGATGCCGTCCAGGTAGCGCTTCCCATCGGTGCCGTAGAGCCACGGGCCCTGCGCGCGGGCAATCGCCACCGGGGGCTGGGCCTCGTGCCGCTTCATCTGGGTGCACGGGTGCCAGACGGCAGCCAGGCTGCGGGCCACCAGAGCGTCGTGGGTCGGCGCCATCGTTACAGGGCCTGCGTGGGCACTGCGTGGCGCAGTTCCGTCTGGCGGTTGTGGTCGTCCACAAACACCAGTTGCGGCTGGTGCGCGGCCACCTGGTCTTCGTGCACCTGGGCGAAGGCCGCAATGATGATGAGATCGCCCACTGCAGCGCGGCGTGCGGCCGAGCCATTCACCGAGATCATGCCGCTGCCGCGCTGGCCCTTGATGGCATAGGTGACAAAGCGCTCGCCGTTGTTGATGTTCCAGATGTGGATCTGCTCGTTCTCTGCGATGTTGGCGGCGTCCAGCAGGTCTTCGTCGATGGCGCAGGAGCCTTCGTAGTGCAGCTCGCACTGGGTCACGGCCACGCGGTGGATCTTGGATTTGAGCAGGGTGCGGAACATCGGGCTTCCTTGGGTGAAGTCTGTGAACTTTTGGGGGGTGGTCTGCCGGTGGCAGGGCCATGGCCGGTCAGGGCTGTGGAAAGTCCAGCGCGCAGCTGTCGCCCAGCGCCTCGCGCCACACGCGCACGCGGCTCAGGCTGGCGCGCAGGTCGGCGGGCAGTGCCTGGGCGATGAACAGGCACAGGTTCTCCAGCGTGGGTGTGCCCAGGCCGGGCACTTCGTCGAGCATGTGGTGGTCCAGCTGCTCGCGTACCACGGCCAGGCCCTGGCGCAGCAGGCCCAGGTCCAGCACCATGCCTGTGGCAGGGTCGCGCGGGCCGGTCAGGAACACTTCGGCGTGGTAGGTGTGGCCGTGTACGCGACGGCTGCCTTCGGCCTCGATCTCGCGGCGCAGGGTGTGGGCGGCGTCGAAGAAAAAGCGCTGGGAGATGGTGAACAACATACGGGAACCAGAAAAGAAAACCGCGTCACCGGATGCCGGTGAGCTTGTGGGTTTGCAGGCTCAATCGCCATGCAGGGTGGGCCAGGCAGGCGTCAATGCAGGCGGCAGTGTTCTGGCGCTGCAGCAGGCCGTCCATGGGCTGCAGAAAGCGGTGGGTGAACTGCGTGTCTTGCTCCAGCGCCTGCAGGTCAAAGCCGGGCTGGGGCCAGACCAGTTTCAGCTCCTGCCCGCTGCGCTGCACCCACGGTGCACCCGCCTTGGGGCTGATGCACAGCCAGTCGATGCCTTCGGGCGCGGCAACCGTGCCGTTGCTTTCGACGGCGATGCGGAACTGCTGGGCGTGCAGCGCGTCGATCAGCGCCGCATCGACCTGCAGCAGCGGCTCGCCACCCGTCAGCACCACCAGGCGGTGGCCCGCGCCTGCAGGCCATTGGGCGGCGATCAGCTCTGCCAGCGCCGTGGCTGTCTCAAACTTGCCGCCCAGCGTGCCATCGGTGCCCACAAAGTCGGTGTCGCAGAACTGGCAGATGGCCTGCGCGCGGTCCTGCTCGCGGCCCGTCCAGAGGTTGCAGCCTGCAAAGCGGCAGAACACGGCGGGTGTGCCCGCCTGACCGCCTTCGCCTTGCAGGGTGTAGAAAATTTCTTTGACGCTGTAGGTCATCGCGGCACCGGCGGAACAAGGATGGTGGGGGCGGCAGGCGCTGCCACCTCGGGGTAATCGCGGCTGAAATGCAGGCCCCGGCTTTCGCGGCGCAGCTGGGCGCTTTTCACGATCAGGTCGGCCACCTGCACCAGGTTGCGCAGCTCCAGCAGGTCGCGCGTGACGTGGAAATGGGCGTAGAACTCCTGAATCTCGCCCTGCAGCATGGCAATGCGGTGGGCGGCACGTTCCAGGCGCTTGTTGGTACGCACGATGCCCACGTAGTCCCACATGAAGCGGCGCAGCTCGTCCCAGTTGTGGGAGATGACGACGGATTCATCCGCATCGGTCACGCGGCTGTCGTCCCAGGCGGGAACGGTGGGCAGTTCTGTGGTCGGGGCTGCTGCGATGGCCTGCGCGGCGGCGCGGGCGAACACCATGCATTCGAGCAGCGAGTTGCTGGCCAGGCGGTTGGCGCCATGCAGGCCGGTGCAGGCCACCTCGCCCACGGCGTACAGACCGGGCAGGTCGGTGCGGCCCGCCAGGTCGGTCAGCACGCCGCCGCAGGTGAAGTGGGCCGTGGGCACCACGGGGATGGGCTCCTTGGTGATGTCGATGCCCAGCGACGCGCAGTGCGCGAGGATGTTGGGGAAGTGCTCTTGCAGAAACGCGGGGCCCTGGTGCGAGATGTCCAGGTGCACGCAGTCCAGGCCGTGTTTTTTCATCTCGAAGTCGATGGCCCGGGCCACCACGTCGCGCGGGGCCAGTTCGGCACGCGGGTCGTGGTCGAGCATGAAGCGCGTGCCGCCTGCCGATGGGGGCAGCAGCAATTTACCGCCCTCGCCACGCACGGCCTCGCTGATGAGGAAGGATTTTTCGTGCGGGTGGTAAAGGCCTGTGGGGTGGAACTGGATGAACTCCATGTTCGCCACGCGGCAGCCCGCGCGCCAGGCGGCGGCAATGCCGTCGCCCGTGGCGGTGTCGGGGTTGGTGGTGTACAGGTATACCTTGCCTGCGCCGCCCGTGGCCAGGATGGTTTGTGGTGCGCGGAAGGTGACGACCTCGTCGGTGTCGCTGTCGAGCGCGTACAGTCCCAGGCAACGGTTGCCGGGCAAGCCCAGCTTGCGCGTGGTGATCAGGTCCACCAGCGTGTGCTGCTCGAACAGCGTGATGCCGGGGGTGGCGCGCACCACGTCGATCAGTGTGCGCTGCACGGCCGCGCCGGTGGCATCGGTCACATGGGCAATGCGGCGCGCGCTGTGGCCGCCTTCGCGCGTCAGGTGCAGCTGGTCGCCTTCGAGCGTGAAGGGCACACCCAGCTTGCGCAGCCAGGCAATCGAGGCGGGGGCGTTCTCCACCACAAAACGTGTGGTGGCCAGGTCGCACAGGCCTGCGCCGGCGACCAGTGTGTCTTCGATGTGCGCGGCAAAGCTGTCGTCATCAGCCAGCACGGCGGCAATGCCGCCCTGGGCCCAGCCGCTGGAGCCATCTTGCAGCGTGCGCTTGGTGATGACGGCCACGCGGTGCGTGGGCGCCAGGTGCAGGGCGGCCGAAAGGCCGGCGAGGCCGCTGCCTACGATGAGAACGTCGAAGTCGTGGGATGCCATGGCTTGCGTGTAAAGGGGGTAGTGCCACGGCCACCGGCCAGGGCGGTGAATAGTGGAAGGCGGCCCTAGACCGGCGTGTAGGCCAGGCGCACGTAGATGGGCGCAAACGCTTCGGCCTGCGTGATCTCGATCAGCGTCTCTTTGGCCAGCTCCAGCAGCGCAATGAAGGTCACCACCAGCACGGTGCTGCCTTTTTCGGGCTCGAAGAGTTCTTCAAACTCCACAAAACGCCGGCCCTGCAGGGTCTTGAGCACCATGCTCATGTATTCGCGCACGCTGAGTTCCTCGCGCGTGATCCGGTGGTGCTGTACCAGCTTGGCGCGCTTGAGGATGTCGCGCCAGGCCTCCTGCAGCTCCACCACATGCACGTCGGGAAAACGCGGCTGCAGGCTTTGCTCGATGTAGACCTGGGCTTTCAGGAAGTCGCGGCCATATTGCGGCATCTGCCCCAGGCGGGCGGCAGCCATCTTCATCTGTTCGTATTCGAGCAGGCGGCGCACCAGCTCGGCACGTGGGTCTTCGGGTTCTTCGCCTTCTGCCTGCTTCTTGGGCGGCAGCAGCATGCGCGACTTGATCTCGATCAGCATGGCAGCCATCAGCAAATACTCGGCCGCCAGTTCCAGGTTGCGGCTGCGGATCTCGTCCACATACGCCAGGTACTGCTTGGTCACCCCCACCATGGGGATGTCGAGGATGTTGAAATTCTGCTTGCGGATCAGGTACAGCAGCAAATCCAGCGGGCCTTCAAAGGCTTCGAGGAAGACTTCGAGCGCGTCGGGCGGGATGTACAGGTCCTGCGGCAGCGCAAACAGCGGCTCGCCGTACAAGCGCGCCAAGGCCACCTGGTCCACCACCACGGGCATGCCCGCCGCGTCCAGCGAGGGCGCGCCGGGCGAGTCTGCCGCTTCGGCTGCGTTCGCAGTGGTCATGGTTTGCTATTGAATCAGGAGCTATCAGCGCAATAAATATCTGCGCTTGCGGCTCAAAAGATGCTCAATCGGCGTTGGTCTGGTATACGTAGGGCTTCTGGGCCACCTTGGCGTCGCGGTACTCGCCCCAGATCTTGCGGTCCACCTGCTTGTCCCACAGCAGGGCACGGCCGGCTTGTTGCTGCTGGTCCAGTTCGGGACGGCTCGCCTTGAGCTGGTTGATGAACTGGGTGGCGTCGGATTGGTAGTCGGGGCGGCGGAAAATAGACATGGACTGTGAACTCTTTCTTGGAACGCGTCAGGCACAGTGATGCACCGAAGGTCCAAGATTTTACCGGGACGAATTTATGCGCTTGATATATCGCTCCACTGCCCTGGCGGCCGCCACCCTTTCCCTGCTGGTGCTTGCCGCCTGCGACCCGCAACGCATCAGCGAACTCAAGGAGGGCGTTTCGACCGAAGCCGACGTGCGCGACCGCTTCGGCGCCCCCGAGAACGTGTGGGACGAGCCCGGTGGCGCGCGCACCTTCGAGTACAACCGCCAGCCTGCCGGCCAGGTCAACTACATGATCACCATCGGCACCGACGGCCGCATGACCGCGCTGCGCCAGGTGCTGACGCCCGAGACCTTTGCGCGCGTGTCGCCCGGCATGCGCATGGACGAGGTGCGCCGCCTGCTGGGCAAGCCCGCCAAAGTCACGCCCTACGAGCTGAAAAAGGAGACCTGGGCCGACTGGCGCTACCTGGAGGCCCCCAACCAGTCCAAGGTCTTCACGGTGGTCTATGGGCCCGACCAGTTTGTGCTGCGCACGCAAACGGGTGCGGACACGGAGGCACCGGAGTTCAAGGGCGGGAAGTAGCGGCATCTTCGCGCACTGGCTCGCACTGGCGCGTTGCTTGCTTCTGATCTTGCAGACTGAACGCTGGACGCGCGCCGGGCTGTCCCCAAGTGCCCAGCACTCCACCGGCGGAAAGCCCCCGCGCCTTTGCCACGCACCCCAACGCTGAACGCCCATGCCCGATACCCAGCCCCCTGCCCACGACGCCGCACCGCCGCTATCCGCCCTGCGCCATGGCACCTTTGAAGACGCCCAGGCCCTGTTTGCGGGCACCCTGTTCGTGGCCATGGCGCTCATGCTGTTCAACCAGGCGGGGCTGCTGGTGGGCGGCACGGCGGGCGCGGCGTTCTTGCTGCACTACGTCACCGGCATTTCGTTCGGCAAGCTGTTCTTTGTGGTCAACCTGCCGTTCTACTGGTTTGCCTGGACGCGCATGGGGCGCGAGTTCACGATCAAGACCTTTGTCTGCGTGGGCCTGCTGTCGCTGCTGACCGAGCTGTTCCCGCACGTGATGCATGTGGACTACCTGAACCCGCTGTTCGCCTCGTTGCTGGGCGGGCTGCTGCTGGGCACGGGCTGCCTGTTCCTGGCACGCCACCGCTCCAGCCTGGGCGGGGCCACCGTGGTGTCGCTGTACCTGCAAGGCCGCTACGGCATGCGTGCGGGCAAGGTGCAGATGATGATCGATGGCACCGTCGTGCTGCTCGCACTGTGGGTGGTGCCGGTAGACCGTGTGGCGTATTCGGTGCTGGCGGTGCTGGTGATGAGCGGGTTTTTGTGGATCAGCCACCGGCCAGGGCGCTACGTGGGCCATTGAGCGAGACAGCCGCCAGCGCGGTGGCTGACAGTCTCGTCGGTTGAGCACGACCCCGGGGTTCTGAGCCCCGCCAAACGCTGCGGGGCCATTCCATTCTCTGCGTCAACCCTGCTTCAGTGGGGTGCGCTTGCGCGTTCTCCCGCCATAGAGTTCCAGGCACCCCGCCTGCACCCGCACGAGGGAGCCGGACCTATTCGTGCCTCCCGAGGGGTTGAAGTGTCCATGCAGTTCACAGACCCGGAGAACCGTTGATGTATCGAAATTTTTCTGCCATGGCCGAGGCCCTGCGTGCGAGGCTTGCCGGTGCGGCATGGGCGTTGCCTCTGGTCATGGCAGGCGCCCTGGCAGCTTGCGGCGGCGGTGGTGGGGACTCTGCCGAGCCACCGCCTCCCCCACCACCG